>DASTWL010000008.1 GCA_035765895.1 Verrucomicrobiia bacterium
GGCTCCGGGCGGCCGCTCTTTTTTGGCTTCAGTGGATCCACCTCCTTGCCATCAGCCAGACACGGCCATTGTCAGCCACATCTTAAAACCATTTTTCAGGACCGACTATGTATGACGGCTGGGGAACGCAGTTGTGAACGGCACACGCCAACCAAGGCAGCAGCCATGCCAAGAGATTAAACGCTGAATTGGCTTCTCGGCTGTTGAACCAAGCGAAAGCACAGCCTACTCCAACTTGATGAGTCATCCGTGATCGAGAAACTGGAAATCTCGTGCCCGTTCAAGGCACTTCTGAGGTTAGAAGACAACCGTAATTGTTATGGCGGATAAATCATTTTGGATTACTAGCTTTGAGGCTGAACAAAGCATTGAGAATCGACTGTCAGCCGCGGGAGAGGATTTTCACGGCCCGGAAATTGTTATTAGAAGACTGTCGGCACTTGCATCGTTCTTGGACCGGAATGGTTTGGCGACTCGGCGGCTTACAAACGCCGAAGGACAAGTTGATAAGGACTTCGTCCTAGAATCTGCTGATCTGACTTCTCGTGGGCTCCACGTAATCCGTTGTGGATATGAAAAGTGGCAGCGTCGGGCAAAAACTCCAGAAGATGTAACGCCCCTTGAGAAGGAATTGGCAAAATTGCAGAGAACAGAGAACAATCGTTCATGACGCACGGCTACGTCGCCGGGCAGGGAACCCGAATTTCCTTTGCCCGCGGAAGCCGTCCGTTGAACACCGGCGAACCTGCGAAATGAAGACGTGTTCCGCTGCGCAACGAAAGCCAACGCCAACTGTGCCGCTCAGCCATTTTGCCCCAGCTGGAGCCGTGCATCCTCTTCGAGCAGGGTCTTCAAGTTGGACCAGTTGGCCTCGTTCATGTCGTTGAAGGCATTCAGGTAAACTGCCACCACCTCGTGCGGATACTTGCCGAGCAGCAGTTCCACGGCGACCTTCAACTTTGCGTCCTCCATGGTTTCGGGCAGGTTCTCGACGACGCCGTCCTCGTGGGCGATGCCGAGCGAGTTCAGGAAGTCCACCAGCATGTCCTTGTATTTCTTGATGAGCCACGTGCGGAGCAGCGTGCCGGCGACCATTTCGAGGTTCGGCCGGTTCAAGGCCGCGACCATGGTGGCGTGGCGTTGCGGGCGCGCCTGCCGTTCGAGAAAGACCGGGCGCAACCGGCGGGCTTCGGCCACGGCTTGCAGCGTGGCCTTGTAGGTGGACCGTTCCGCTTCGTAGGTCCAGTTCAGGATGTCATTCGCCAGTGAGGGCGACATGAAACCCAGCAGTTCGTGTGAGGTCAGCATCGTAAATTCAAAATCTCAGTTCGGTGTCCCGGGTGGGCGCGCGACAGTCAGCCCACAGTCAGGACGGAGAGCTTATTTTTTTGGGCCAGTGCCTCGCAAGCCTCTTGTTCCAGAAGCAGGGACCGGCCAGCTTCAAAGGCCAGCACGGCCACACCGGCCCGGGCGCAGGTTTCCAGCGTCTCGGGGCCGAGGCAGGGAATGTCGAAGCGCATGTCGTGGTGTTCCTTGGCCACCTTGACCGCCACGGCGCCGCCGTCCTGGCCCGCCAGTTCGCCGCCGCGGGCGAGACAGCGGTCGGTGCCTTCAAAGCCCTCGACGGCCAGCACCGTGCCGCGTTTGACGACGACCGTCTGGCCGATTTCCAGCCGGGAAACTTCCTTCGCAATGCGCAGGCCAAATTGCACGTCGTCCGCATGTTCAGCCGTGAGCCGGGGGCCGAGCGTGAAGCCGGAACCGGGCATGAGGGAACGCAACCACGGCGTGGCTTCCACCAGTTCCACGCCGTCTTTCTTCAGTTCCTCGCCAATGGCCGCAAAAATGGTGTGGGCGTTCTTCTCCTTCAGCTTGAACAGCAGGGCGACGGCGCGCAGATCGGGCCGCAGGTCGTAAAGGTTCTTCGGCGCGATTTGGCCGGCCATGACGCACTGGCGGACGCCCCGGTCCGTGAATGCCCGGATCATCTTCGACAACTGCCCAACGCGAAGCCACACGATGTCGTCCACCAATTCGGCCAGCGCGGGATCGGTTTCCCCTTCAAAGGCCACGGCCACCAGCCGTTTGACCCCGGCCTGCCGTGCGCCGCGGGCCAGGGCCAGCGGCAGGGAGCGGTTGCCGGCGATGAGGCCGAGCGATTCGGGGGGCTGGTTCATAAGCTCGAAATGGGGCACGATTCAACCAACTGTTGCAAAACCGGGCATGGCCGGCCGCCGCCACGTTCGGAAGAGCCCGCCGGCCGGCGCGGTTTATTCCGCCGCTGTCTCGCAGCGGTGCAAAGGCCGTCTAAAATAGGGCCAAAGCCGGCCGGTTGTAAACCGGTGAGATGCAGCCAAAAGCGCGGGGCAGGCAGGCGGCAACCAATTTTGCACCGCTGACTTACCATGGCTTGAGGGTTGCTGCGCAGAATCAAGCGCGGTTTTGAGAATCAGCCGGTCGGCTGTGATTCTGCCGCCGTGGTCTCAGGCTCCAGCATCGCCATGAGCGAAATCAGTCAAGCAACTTTGATCAATAGTCCGGATGACGTGGAAAGTTCCGAGCCCGCCTTGACGGGCCGGCCCAGCGTGTCTTTGCCGGGCATTTCCGTGGCGCTGCTCGCGTTGCTGGTGGTCGTCACCCTGGTGGGCGGTTACTCGCTGCATGTGGAGGTGGCGAAACTTTTGTCCCAGCCCGGCCTGGTCGGCAGCACGGCCAAGGTGGACCAGGATATCCACCGGCGAATTCAGGATCTCAGCGACTGGCAGCTCAGTGCCACCTTGTTCACCGCGGGCATCGGGGTGGTTCTGATCGCGCTGGCGGCGGCGGCCTTGAAGCGGGCCCGGCGCGAGTGGGAGGGCGAATGGGACGAGCGCAGCGCCCGGTGGTCCGAATTGGTGCGCGATTTGAAAACGCAGCTCGGTGAAAAACGCAAGGTCGAGATCGGACTCAAGGAACAGCAGTTCGACCTGCAGGCGAAACTCGCCACGCTCGCGAAGTCGCACACACAGTTGCAGGAGGAGATGAACCGCTTGAAGGTTGCCGAGGAGGTGTTCTCCCATCAACGGCGCGAACTGGTGCGCTCCAAGGACGTGCTCGAATTGCACGTGCAGGCCCGCACCCAGCAGTTGCAAAAACTTCAGCGCGCCTATGAATTGATTTTGAATTCGGCCGGCGAAGGCATCTGCGGTCTGGACGGCGAGGGCAAGGTGACTTTCGCCAACCCGGCCGCGGCCAAAATGCTGGGCACCAAGGTTTCCGAGCTGGTGGGCAAAACGGCGCAAACCGTTTTCCCGCACCTCGTGCCCGGCGGCAATGCGGCCGGGGCAGGCGAGGGCAACCAACCCTCGGTGGTGACCGTCACCCGCACCGACCAGACCCGCTTCACGGCGGAATACGTCCGCACACCCATCCGGGAAAACGAGCGCATCATCGGCGAAGTGCTCATGTTCAAGGACATCACTGAACGCAAACGCTCCGAGGAAAGCCTTGCCCAAAAGGCGGCGGAGCTGGCGCGTTCCAACGCCGAACTGGAGCAGTTCGCCTTCGTGGCCTCCCACGACTTGCAGGAGCCGTTGCGGAAGATTCAGGCGTTTGGCGACCGCCTCAAGGCCAAGTGCGACGCGGTGAACCTGCAGGATGGCCGGGATTATCTGGACCGGATGCAAAACGCGGCGGCCCGCATGCAGACGCTGATTTACGACCTGCTCACGTTCTCGCGCGTCATTAGCCGCAACGAACCATTTGTGCCTGTCGATCTCAAGCGCGTGACGCAGGAAGTCATCGGCGATCTCGAAGTGCGCATCGAAAAATCCGGGGCGAAGATTGAACTGGGCGACCTGCCCACCATCGAGGCCGATGCGCCCCAGATGCGGCAACTGCTGTTGAATCTCATCGGGAACGCCCTCAAGTTTCATGCGCCCGGCAAATCACCCGTGGTGGAGGTGTCGGCGCGCATGATTCCCGCGCCGCTGGACGCGAAGGGGCCGGTGGGCTCCGAGGCACCCAGTCACTCCGCCGGGACAACTTACTGTGAACTCACCGTCAAGGACAACGGCATCGGGTTCGATGAAAAATATCTCGATCGCATTTTTGCGGTGTTCCAGCGCCTGCACGGGCGTCAGGAATACGAAGGCACCGGCATCGGGCTGGCGGTCTGCCGCCGGATCGTGGACCGGCATGGCGGCCGCATCACGGCCCACAGCAAGCCTGGCGAAGGCGCGACTTTCATTGTCACGCTGCCGGCCAGCGCCGTGGCGAAAACCAAGGGCGACGAATGACCATTTCCAAGCAGTTGATGATTCTGATGGCGGACGACGATCCCGACGATCGTTTGCTCGTCAAGGACGCCCTTGCCGAGTGTCATCCCGAGCATCGGCTCGCCGAGCGGGTGCGCTTTGTCGATGACGGCGAGGAACTCATGGATTACCTGGTGCGTCGGGGGAAGTTCACCGATCACGCCAGCAGTCCCCGGCCCGATTTGATCCTGCTCGACCTGAACATGCCGCGCAAAGACGGCCGGGAGGCGCTGCGGGAAATCCGCGCCCATCCCGAATTGCGGCGCATTCCCGTGGTTGTCTTCACCACTTCCAAGGCGGACACGGACATTTCCCTGATTTACGATCTGGGCGCGAATTCCTTTGTCACCAAGCCGGTGGCCTACGACGCGCTCGTCAACACCCTGGACGTCATGTCCCGCTACTGGCTGGGCATCGTGGAACTGCCGTCAATGTCGTGCCGCTGAAACCATGACCGAAATACCGCATATCAAACTTCTGTTGGTGGAGGACGACGAGGACGACTACATCATCACGCAGGGGCTGATCGCCGATCTCAAAGGGCGCGCCTTCACGCTCGATTGGGTGCGGACCTACGAGGCCGGGTTGCGTGCCATGACCGAAAACCGGCACGACGTCTGCCTGCTGGATTACCGGCTGGGCGCGCACGACGGACTCGAACTCATGAGCAAGGCCATCGCTGGCGGCTGTCAATCGCCCATCATTCTCCTGACCGGCATGGGGGAACATGAAGTGGATGTGGCGGCGATGAAGGCCGGCGCGGCCGACTATCTGGTCAAGAGCGGCCTGAATGCGAGCCAGCTCGAGCGTTCGATTCGTTACGCCATCGAACGCAAACGCGCGGCGGCCCAGGCGGCATTTGACCAGGCCCGCCTTTCCGCGTTCGGCGCCGACGTGGGGCTGGCGTTGACCGGTTCCGCCACGCTGCCCGAAATGTTGACTGACTGTGCCAAGGCGATGGTGCAATTCTTGAACGCCTCCCTGGCGCAGGTCTGGGTTTACCACGCGCAGCAGAAACAATTGCAGCCGGTGGCGGCCTTTGGTCCCGCACTGACCGGGCCGGATGCCGCGCCGCCACCGGCGCTGACGCTGGACCTGCCCGGACTGGCGCAGGGCAAAGCCGTCTTCGTGAAGGACCTGCACGCCGGTCAAACCCTGGCCGATCCGGAATGGGTGGCGCGCCACAATCTCGTTTCCTTCGCCGCGCTGCCCCTGCGGCTGGAGGATCGGTTTGTCGGGTTGATGTCACTTTTTTCCGATCAGCCGCTGGCGGAAACCATCCTGCAGGAACTGGGCTCGGTGGCGCATGGCGTCGCCCTGGCCATCGACCGCAAGCGGTTCAACGAGGCGCTCACCGACAGTGAAGGCAAGTATCGCGCGGTGGTGGAGTCCATTCGCGAGGTCATCTTCCAGACGGATGAATTCGGGCACTGGACGTTTTTGAATCCGGCCTGGGCCGAGGTCACCGGCTTTTCCGTGGCCGAATCGCTGGGCACGTTTTTCATCGATTACCTGCACCATGATGACCGCGAGGAGAACCGCCACATTTTCCTGCAGCTCGTCGAGCGCCGCATGGAGTATTGCCGTTACGAGGCGCGGTTCCTGACCAAGGACGGCCAGACCCGCTGGCTCGAAGTCTATACCCGGGTGCGGCTGGGCCACGACGGCGCGTTGCTGGGCACGTCCGGCAGCCTGAACGACATCACGGCCCGCAAACAGGCCGAACTGCAGATTCAAAAGCTGGCCGCGTTTCCGCGGGTCAATCCCAATCCCGTGCTCGAGTTCTTTCGGGATGGTTCGCTGAGTTACGCCAACGACGCCGCCCGGAAAATGGTCGAATCACTCGGCCAGCTCACGCTTGCGTCCATTCTGCCGCCGGGCTTCGGCGACATCATCAAAAGCTGCCTCGCCTCGGGGCAGAATCATTACCGCGAACAGGTCAACCTTGCCGGGCGCACGTTGACCTGGTCCTTCTTCCCCGTGCCGGCGAACGACGTGGTGCATTGCTACGGCGCCGACGTGACGGACATCGTCAACTTGGAGGCCCAGTTCCGTCACGCCCAGAAGCTCGAATCGGTGGGGCAGCTGGCCGCCGGCGTCGCGCACGACTTCAACAACATTCTCACCGTCATCCAGGGTTACTCGGACCGGTTGCTGACCCAGTGCAAGGACGACGCCTCCGTGACACACCAGGTCCGCCAGATCGCCGACGCGGCCAAGCGCGCGGCCAATCTGACGCGGCAGTTGCTGGCTTTCAGCCGTCGCCAGGTCATCCAACCCAAGGTTCTGGATTTGAATTCGCTGATCCGGAACATGACGTCGATGCTCGCACGCCTGCTGGGTGAGGACATCCGTTTGAAGGTCGAGTATGCCGACGGACTGCCCAACACCGAAGCCGACGCGGGCATGATTGAACAGATCATCATGAACCTCGCCGTGAACGCCCGTGACGCGATGCCCCAGGGCGGGCTCCTCAGCCTGAGCACCGCGGTGGTGACTGTTTCGGACGAAGCCGCCCGACAGCATCCGAACGCCCGGCCCGGCGAGTTCCTGTGCCTGCGTGTCAACGACACCGGATGCGGCATGAACGCCGAAACGCTCAGCCGCATTTTTGAACCGTTTTTCTCGACCAAGGAGGTGGGGAAGGGCACCGGGCTGGGGTTGGCAACCGTTTACGGCATCGTCAACCAGCACGCCGGCTGGATCGAAGTCACCAGCAAGGAATGGGTCGGCACCACGTTCAACATCTACCTGCCCGTGTATGACGGCGTGGCGCAGCCCGGCGGCGAAACCACCTTCCTCACGCACGAAGTCAAAGGCGGCCAGGAAACCATCCTGCTGGTCGAGGACGAGCCGGACCTGCGGGAAATGGTCCGCGAGATTCTCATCGGTTACGACTACAAGATAGTCGAAGCCGCCAGCGGCGTGCATGCGCTGAAGATGTGGGACGAGGCGGACGGCCGGATTGATCTGCTGCTCACGGACATGGTCATGCCGGACGGCATGAACGGTCGCGAACTCGCCATCATGTTGCGCAAGCGCAAGCCTGATCTGAAAGTCATCTACACCAGCGGCTACAGCGCGGATCTGATTACCGGCGACGCCGACAAGCTCGACGGCTTGTTTCTCTCCAAGCCCTATCGTCCTCCGGAACTCGCCGCCATGGTCCGCGCCTGCCTGGATGGCGCGGCGATGGTGCCCGCAACATGATGTCCCGTCCCGGCCGGCATCAGCGGCGTCGGACGGGAATTTTCTCCGCGAGTTCCTCGGCCGGATAGGTCCAGATCTCGGCCAGGGTCGGGTGGTAATGCGGCATCGCCGCCAGCTCGTGAACGGTCATGCGTTTGGCCATGGCGGCCGTGATTTCGTGGATCAGTTCGCCGCCGGCGGGGCCGACGCAGGCGCCGCCCAGAATTTCTCCCGTGCGCGGATTGGCGAGCAACTTCACAAAACCATCCAGTGCTTCCATGATGAGTGACTTGCCGTGGTCGTTGAAGGGATAGCTGGCCGTGAGGCAGGGCACCCCCGCGGCGGCGGCCGTCTTCTCCGTCAGGCCGACGATGGCGACTTGTGGGTCGGTGAATACCACGCTCGTCAGCAGCCGGTAATCGGTCTTCCTGGGCTTGAGTGGCCGGGCGATATTATGTGCGGCGATCTCCCCCTGTTGGATGGCGATGTGCACGATTTCATGCGGCCCGGTGCAATCGCCGGCCGCAAAGATGTGCGGCACGCTTGTCTGCATGCACTCGTTGGTGATGACGCGGGCACCGTCGAGCTTAACGCCGGCGTCGCCCAGACCGAGCCCGGCGGTGTTGGGCGTGCGACCGAGGGCAAACAGAATTTCGTCCGCTTTGACCCGCATCCTTTTGCCCGCGTGGGCAAAAGTCACCGTTTTGCCGCGGCGCTCGCGGCGGGCGTCCAGCAACTGCGTGTCGGTGAAGAGTTGAATGCCGTCGCGTCGCAGCGCCGTCTCCACCGCGGCGGCGGTATCGGGATCAAATTCGCGCAAAATGTGCGGGCTGCGCTGAATCATTGTCACCTTCACCTCGAAACGGGCCAGAAACTGGGCGAGTTCGCACGCAATCGCGCCGCCGCCGAGCACGATGACTGAGCGCGGCAGCTTCTTGAGCGTCAACATGTCGTCGCTGGTGAGGCAGCCCACCTCGCCCAGCTGGGGCAGGGGCGGCGCCGAAACTGTCGAGCCGGTGGCGATGACGAAGTGCCGCGCATGCAACGTGCGGGAAGAGCCCCGCTTCACCCCTTCCCCCAACGCCTGCACCGGACTCAAGGTCAGCGTGTGTGGATCGAGGAAGCGGGCGCGGGCGCGGAGGAATTTGAACCGGGCATTGGCCAGTTGCTGCCGGCGATGGCTCGCGAAGTCCTCGATCATCCGGTCCTTGCGCGCCATGACCTGCGCGAAATCGAAGCCCGCCCGTGGCACGCGCAGCCCCCACGTGCGGGCGTGGCGGGCGAGATGCAGCACTTCGGCGGCGTAGAGCAGGGCTTTGGACGGCATGCAGCCGCGCAGGATGCACAATCCGCCCACTTCGGCGCCGCCTTCGATGACCACCGTTTTCAACCCGGCCGCCGCCGCCGTGCGGGCCGCCGCAAAGCCGCCGCTGCCCGCGCCCAATATGGCCACGTCGTAATCATGTCTCCGTTGCGTTGCACGCATGCGGCCAAGATGGGAGACGTAGGCGGCCGTGGCAAGGGGCGCGTGTGGTGATTGACTTTGCGGCATGCCTCGAAAATCTTTCCGCCGATGAACGACATTGTTTTTCCCCGCAGCCCGCGCGAGACGATGGATGGCTGGATGCACCTGCCGCGTTACGTGGACAAGGTTCGCCTGCACCTGGCGGGCAAACTGCATCCGGACTACCAGGCCAATTTCGGCAAGGGCTTCGACGGCATGTGGCTCGCGGCGGCGGGCCTTACGCATGAGCAGTTCATCGCCGTCGTGAAGCAGACCCTCACCGATGGCCAGGTGTGCGACTGGGTCCGGCAGAACGTGAAGCGTTCGTTTGCGGAAAAGGCCGCGCATCGTGACGACATTCTTTCGCGTCCCAAACCTGACGACGTCGCGGCGCAAGACCGGCTGAAGTTGCGCAAGGAGCAGGCTGGCATCGGCTACCGTGAGGACGTAAAAACGTTCGTCGATCTGATCGACGCCGACGAGAAGCGGATTTGAGCTGACGGCGGCTACTCGCCACCGTTGCCAACGAATTCCCGGTAACGTTCGGCGAGGCCGGCCTGGTCGGCGGTGCCCGTGTGGAGGAGGACGCGGTAGCGGAAGGTGACGCTGCCACCCGCGGCAATCTTCAGATCGCCGACGTGCGCATCGGAAAGTTTCTCAAACGCGTGCTGGCCGAAGGGATTGGCCGCGAACAGGCCGTAATCGCGAACCATCCACCAGGTCGGGAAGCGCGGATTTTGTGGATGATCGAAGATGGCAATGCCGGCTGGCCGGCCATTGACCAGCCCGGAATAGTCACACCAGCGGGCGCGCTTGCCCCAGGCTTCGAGGTCGCGCACGCCTTCGCTGTTGACGATGTGTGCCGAGGGGTTGCGGCTGCCATCCGCGCGGGTGACCCGCATGGATTCCGCCACCCGGATTGCCATCGTGCCCTCCTTGGTGTCACCCAACACGAGGTCGCCATGATCGGCGTGCAGGGTAATTTCCACATCAAACATTCGCACGGTCGCCGGGGTTTTGTAGAAGGTCAGCGTGCGATCGTCAGTGCAGACCACCTGGCCGTCGGGACGCACCCAACGGTTGTGACTGGCAATGATGCCCTTGTTTTGACCGCCACGGATGGCGGTGAACTTGTCATGCACAATGCGCCCGGTGCCGGATGACTCCGTCCAGAAATCCACCCCGTTCACCGATCCATGTCCAAACCACACCGAGCGATGATGCGGATGGTCGTGCTCCTCGCCGGGGGGATTGTTGAAGGGATAATTGCGCGTCATCCCGTCGCCGGTCGGACCGGTCAAGGGATACAGGCAGGGCTTGGGCACGCCGTTGAAGCGATATTCGGTGAAGGGAAGACCGTCGATGGACACGCTCAGCTTGCCCGCCTGGGAACTGATCTGGACGCCGGTGACCGGCGACGGTTCCAGGGTCACGCACCCCATGAAACCCGCCGACAGGCACAGGGCCGTCAGGAGGACGAATCGGCCGTCCGGCTTGAGCAATGACATCAGTCTGCGCATGACGCGCCGAAGAATGCCGGCGAAGGTCCGAATGACAAGCCCCAAGCGGGCCACGTGGATGGGGGTGCGAGGACGCTTGCAAATTAACTATATGCCTATACAGTAATTAACGAAGCGGCGCCCGGTTGCCGTTGGCCGGGCAAAAAAACTGTGACGAGACTATGAAAATGGAAAATGCCATCCGCATTATGGCGGGAACGATGGTGCTGATCAGCATCAGCCTGGCGCATTGGGTGAGCGAGTGGTGGTTGCTGCTGGCCGCGTTTGTCGGCTGCAATCTGATTCAATCCGCGTTCACCGGATTCTGCCCGGCGGAAAAAATCTTTGCCCGCCTGGGCATTGGGAAATCCGGCACGTCCTGTTGCGCATCCACCTCCTCGTGATGGTGCAGGGTGGGGAGCCAATGCGTTCGGGGGGCAGAACGAGATGCGGGGGGCGATAAAGTCCGTAGGTGTGAACTCCTGCTGGCGCCAACGCCCGTTCGGCACACGTTCAGCCCGGCGCGGGTGCGCCGGCCATCACCAACGGTCCTGAATCCCTCCACCGAGGATATCCTCAACCAGAATCATGACCTGTTTGCAATGCTTATGACTGTCAAAGAACTCCACGCCATGCTGGCCATCGGCTTGCTGGCCGCGGCCGGCTGCGATCATCGGCCAACTCCGGCAGATGCCGCATCGCTCCCGCCGGCGACGGTGAGCATGATCGTGGCGAAAACCACTCCTTCGCCGGCCATTGAAGAGGTCGTGGGCACCGTCCGCTCCAAGACCCGGGCAGTCATCGAAGCGCGGGTGGGCGGGCGCATCGAGGAATTGGCGGTGAGCGCGGGGCAGTTGGTCAGGAAGGGTGACTTGATTGCGCAGCTGGATGTGCGCGAGGTGCAGGCCCGGCTGGACCAGGCGCGCGCGACGCTGGAGCAGGCGAACCGTGATTTGGAGCGCTTCACCGCGTTGATCAAGCAGAACGTGCTAACCAAGGCCGAATACGATGCGGCCGAGGCGCGGCAACGCGTGGCCAAGGCCGCGGTGGACGAAGCGGAAACCATGCTGGGCTACGCGCGGGTCGTCGCGCCGTTTGACGGCGTGATCACCCGCAAGATCGCCGACGTGGGCGATCTGGCGGCGGTAGGGCGGGGCATTGTGGAACTGGAAGATCCCGTGGCGCTGCGCGTGGAAGCCAATGTGCCCGAGGGGCTGATTAACTTCATCAAGCTTGGCGCCAGGCTGCCAGTGTCGGCCGCCGAGGCCCACCGCCCGATTAGCGGGACCATCAGCGAAGTGGCGCCCGCCGCCGATCCCGCCAGCCGGACCTTTTTGGTGAAACTGGATTTGCCGGCGGGATCAGATCTTCGCCTCGGCCAGTTCGTGCGGGTGGCCGTGCCGTTGGGCGAGCGCAACGCGTTGCGGCTCCCGACCAACGCCGTCATCGTGCGCGGGCAGATGGAAATGGTGGTGGTGGATCACGATCACATGGCGCAACTGCGCTTGATTAAAACCGGCCGCCGGACGGGAGGTGACGTGGAGATTGTCTCGGGACTCGACGACGGCGAGCGCGTGGTGGCCGAAGGCGCGGCCGGATTGCAGGATGGCCAACCGTTGCGGGAGAAACCATGAGCGAACCCCGGCAGAACGAAGGCGGCGGGCCGGGGATTGCCGGACGCATCGCCCGGCTGTTCGTCAACTCCAAGCTGACGCCGCTTATTGTCATCACGTCCGTGTTGCTGGGCGTGGGCGCCATTCTGCTCCTGCCCCGTGAGGAGGAGCCGCAGATCAAGGTGCCGATGATTGATGTTCTCGTCTCGATGCCGGGCTCCGGCGCCAAGGAGGTTGAGGAACGCGTCACCCGCCCCATGGAGAAGCTGCTCTGGGAGATTCCCGGCGTCGAATACATCTATTCCACGTCGAGCGAAGGCCAGTCGCTGGCCATTGTGCGCTTCAAGGTGGGGGAGGACATGGAACGCAGCCTGGTAAAGTTGAACCAGAAGCTGCAAATGAACTACGACCGTATTCCGCACGGGGTGTCCCAGCCGCTCATCAAGCCGCGATCCATCGACGATGTGCCCATCCTCGCGCTCACTTTTCACAGCGCCCGCTATGACCATCTCACCCTGCGCCGGCTGGTGGCGCAGGTGGACGACGCGGTCAAGCAGGTGCCGCAGGTTGCGGAGACGACGTTGATCGGCGGCGCGCGGCGGCAGGTGCGCGTGCAACTGGATCCCATCAAGCTGGCGTCCCGCGGGCTGAGCCCCGCGGGCATCGTGCCGATGTTGCAACAGGCCAATCGTCAGCTGGCGGCGGGCGAGTTGACCAGCGACAACCACGAGGTGGCTGTCGAGACCGGCGCCTTTCTAACGAGCGCGGCCGATGTGGGCAACGTGGTGGTGGGCGTGTTCGGCGGGCGGCCGGTTTACCTGCGGGAGGTGGCGACCGTCGTTGATGGGGCGGAGGAGCCGGGTCAGTATGTCTTTTTCGGGCAGGGCGCGGCCGTTGCCCAAGCGGCCGGAGAACAGCCAGCGGTGACTTTGAGCATCGCAAAGCGGCCCGGTGCCAACGCGATTTCCGTGGCACACGCGGTGTTGAAAAAGGTGGATACCCTGAAGGGGCGGATCATTCCCGCGGATGTGCTCATCACGGTGACGCGCAATTACGGCGAAACCGCGGCGGATAAATCCAACGAATTGCTGCTGCACATGGGCATCGCCGTGGTGGGCGTGATGGTCCTCATCTGGTTGACGCTGGGCTGGCGCGAAGCGGGCATCGTGGGCATCGCCATTCCGGCGACACTGGCGCTCACGCTGCTCGTTTTCTATCTCGAAGGCTTTACGCTCAACCGCATTACTCTGTTCGCGCTCATTTTCAGCATCGGCATCCTGGTGGACGATGCGATCGTGGTGGTGGAGAACATCGTCCGGCATTTTCATCTGCCGCACAACCGGGGGCGCACGTGGAGCAGCATTGCGGTGGAGGCCGTCGGTGAAGTTGGGAATCCGACGATTCTCGCCACGTTTGCGGTGATTGCCGCGGTGTTGCCGATGGCGTTTGTGGGCGGCTTGATGGGGCCCTACATGCGGCCGATTCCCGTGGGCGCCAGCGCGGCGATGTTGTTCTCGCTGATGGTGGCGTTTGTCGTCACGCCGTGGGCGTCGATTCGCATTCTGCGCTGGGGCCGCAAATATTCCTGCCTGACCGGGGGCGCCGCGTGCGTCACCGAAGGGCAGACGCCGCACGGGCATTTTGAACACGAGGAGGATTTTTTCACGCGACTCTACCGGAAATTGATGGGTCCGCTCATCGCGCGGCGCCGGTGGCGGCATGTGTTTCTGGCCGGCATCACGGTGCTGCTGCTGCTGGCGTGTGCGCTGGTCGGCGTGGGGTGGGTCAAAGTCAAAATGCTTCCGTTCGACAACAAAAGTGAATTCCAGGTGATTCTGAACATGCCCGAGGGCAGTTCGCTCGAACGCACGGCGGAAGCGGTGCGTGCAATTGCCGCGGCGGTGCGCACCGAGCCGGAGGTGACGGACTACGAGGTTTATGTGGGGGTGGCTTCGCCATTCAATTTCAACGGACTGGTGCGGCACTACTTCATGCGGCGCGGGGCGAACATCGCGGATTTGCAGGTCAACCTCGTGAACAAGCAAGACCGCCGCGCCCAGAGCCACGACATTGCCAAACGGGTCCGGCCCCGTGTCGCGGCCATCGCCGCACGTTACGGCGCCCGTGTTGCGGTGGCGGAAGTGCCGCCCGGTCCACCGGTCCTGCAAACCCTCGTGGCTGAGGTTTACGGACCCGATGAAGCCTCCCGCCACGCGCTGGCCCGCAAGGTGATCGACGTGTTCAAGCAAACGCCCGGCGTGGTGGATGTCGATTGGTATATCGAGGCGGATCAGCCCAAAGCGCGTTTTGTCATCGACAAGGAAAAGGCGGCCCTGCACGGCATCAGTGCCGAGACCATTTCGCAAACGCTGCGCATCGCCGCGGGCGGCGAATCCGTTGATCTGGTTCATCAACCGCACGAGAAGGAGGATGTGGATCTGGTGCTGGAATTTCCGCGGTCCCTGCGGTCCACGCCGGAGGATCTTCTCGCCATCCGTGTGCGTTCGGGCGACGCCAATGGACTGCCCGAGCCTGGCGCGACGGGACAGGCGCCGTTGGTGCCGTTGCGCGAACTCGTGAAGGTCGAACACACCATCGCGGACAAGAGCATCTACCACAAAAATCTGATGCCGGTGACTTATGTCATTGGGGACGTGGCCGGAGTGGTGGAGAGTCCCGTGTATGCCATTCTCAAAATGAACGAGGCATTGCGCCGGTTGGATGCGCGTGAATTTGGCGGCTCCGTGCCGGCGGTGAAAATCTACAACGCGGTCCAGCCCTTCACCGAATTCCAGCCGGCCATCAAGTGGGACGGCGAATGGCACATCACCATCGAGGTGTTTCGCGATTTGGGAACCGCCTTCGCTGCGGTGCTGGTGTTGATCTACGTCCTGATGGTGGGCTGGTTCCGCTCGTTCCTGACGCCGGTGATCGTCATGGCGGCCATTCCGTTTTCACTGGTGGGCATCCTGCCCGCGCACGGAGCCATGGGGGCGTTCTTCACCGCCACCTCCATGATCGGTTTCATGGCGGGAGCCGGCATTGTGGTCCGCAATTCCATCATTCTGGTGGATTTCATCGAGTTGCGCCTGCGGGAAGGCATGCCGCTGGCCGAGGCGGTGGTCGATGCGGGGGCGGTGCGTTTCCGACCCATGCTATTGACGGCGCTGGCCGTGGTGGTGGGCGCGGCGGTGATTTTGGCGGATCCCATTTTTCAGGGGCTCGCGATTTCCTTGATGGCTGGTGAAGTGGCGTCGCTCTTCATCAGCCGCATGGCGGTGCCCATCTTGTATTACATGGCCTATGCGAAAGGCGGCCGCGTGCCGGGACGGGGGACGGTAGAATCAAACTGAGAAACGGCGCGGCGAGCTGAATGCCGGCTTATGACCGCGTGGGAACGGTGTTGGGCGAGGAGCCGCGACGCTTCAGTGCTTCCGGGCCTGGGAATCGGTGGCCTGCTCCAGTTGGTGCTGTTCCTCGGCGAAATGTTCGGCTTCCTTGCCGATGACGCGCGAGACGAGGAAAAGGCCGAACATTACGGCGCCGACCGGCAGCGGCACATACAGCAGCGGCATGGCGTCCGCCTGCCGGGTCACAATGGCCATGATGCCGACGCCGAGCAGCACCAGTGACAGGGTCAGGTAAATTTTCGAGTTCTTCATCATGTTAGGCGCTTCACTTTGGGCAAACGCGTGGGCCATGCATACCCGAACGCAGTTCCGGGCGCAATGTCGCAGTCCGCGCCCGGCCGGTCAATTCCGGGGGCGAACGGCGGCCTGGGTGGTCACCGGCTTTGCGGGCATGGCCTTCGACAGATAAGCCACAAGGGAGTCGATTTGTTGGGGTGTCAGGATGCCCCCCGCCGACTGGGCAAACGCCGGCATCAGCGAACCTTCCTTGCCGTGAGTGATCCAGTTCCGCCAGTAATCTTCGTTGCGCTCCGTTTTGGCGACGTGCAGGTCCGGGACCATGCTGGCGCGGTGCTCCGCCTCGTGGCAGACGCCGCACACGGCCGCATAAAGTTCCTTCCCTTCCTTGTTCTTGGCGGGTTCGGCATGGCAGCTGGCGCAATCGCCCTTGAACACGGCCTGCCGGTCCGCCCGGGCCAGCATCATGTTTTGCTCGCGCATTCCGGGGGCGGTTGACGCCGAACTGGGCATCGGGAGAATGATCGTCCGCACCAGCAGAAACTTGGTGCCCTTGTCCGTGGCCACGGTGATGGACTTGATGACCGTGCCGCTCTTGCCGGCGAGGTTCATGTTGATGTGAATCTCACCATTGGCTCCGGGATCCAGTTTCCAGGGCATTGGCGGCAGCTGGGCGGTTGTGCAGCCGCACGAGGTATGCACCGACACGATGGTGACGGGCTCCTTCGACACGTTGGTCAGGGCGAAGGTGAATTGGGCGGCCGGTTCGCCGAAGGTGACATTCGTGGCCTTGTCGTTGGCGTCCCACGCCACGACGTCGTTGGGCAGCGCCGCGGCATTCGGCGCCGCGGCAGGCGGTGGCGGCACGGCGGGAGGCAGGAACGGGACCACGGGCGGGGCGGGGGCGGCGGTGGGCGCCGGCGGAGAAACTTGCGCGACGGCCGTCAGGCAGGCCGTGCCGAGAAGGCCCACAGCGAGCACCTTCGAGAGAAAGCTTTGCATGGCTTTTGAAGCTAACGAATAACCCCGTTTGGCGCCAGCACCAAACGGGGCCCGGCCAGGTCAACTCCGATTCAGCGCACTCAGCACGGCACGGATCGATGCCAGCTCGATGTTCGTGTCCACACCCGCGCCCCAGCGCAGACGGCCGTCCGCGTGCTTCACCTGGATGTAGGCGATGGCGGAAGCGGTTTCGCCCGCGCTCAAGGCGTGTTCACTATAGTTGGCGATCTCAAATTTCGCGGTCCCGGCGGCCGTGAACGCCTGCACGAGGGCGGCGAGCGGACCGTTGCCTTCGCCGGATATCTCCACTGGCTTGCCATCACGCAGCAGACGCGCCCGGCAGCGGACGACGCCGTTGCGGCTCTCGGTTTCAAACCCTTCGAGCTGCCACGGAAAATCGCGTTCGATGTATTCCCGCCAGAACATCGCCTTGAGTTCTGCGCCGTGGACCTCGCGGCCGAGGCGGTCCACTTCGTCGTTGGCGATGGGGCCAAACTCCCGCTGCATGTCCTTGGGCAGCACGACGCCGAATTCGGATTCGAGCAGGTAGGCCACGCCGCCCTTGCCGGACTGGCTGTTCACGCGGATGACTTCGCGATATTCGCGGCCGATGTCCGCCGGATCAATCGTGAGATACGGCACATCCCAGTGCGAACGCCCGCCTTTTTCCCATTCGGCCAGGCCCTTCTTGATGGCGTCCTGGTGCGAGCCGCTGAAGGCGGTGAAGACGAGTTCTCCGGCGTAAGGCTGGCGCGGCGGCACGGTCATGCCGGTGCAACGCTCGTAAACGTCCACGACGGCATTCAAATCCGAGAAATCCAGCTTTGGCTCGATGCCGTGCATGTAAAGGTTCAACGCCACGGTGACGATGTCCAAATTGCCGGTGCGTTCGCCGTTGCCGAAGAGCGTGCCCTCGACGCGCTCGGCGCCGGCAAGCAGGCCCAACTCGGTTGCGGCCACTCCGGTGCTGCGGTCGTTGTGCGTGTGCAGGCTGATGATGAGCGAATCGCGGTTCTTGAGATTGCGGCACATCCACTCGATCTGGTCGGCATACACGTTCGGCATGGCGACCTCGACGGTGTCCGGCAAATTCAAAATCATCTTCCGCTCTGGCGTGGGCTGCCACACGTCCATGACGGCTTCGGATATTTCCTTGGCGAATTCCACCTCGGTCATGCTGAAACTTTCCGGCGAATACTGGAGCATGACCTCGGTGCCCTTGAGCCGGGGCAGGCGGTCCTTGATCATCTGCGCGCCCTTCACCGCGATGGCTTTGATTTCGTCCTTCGATTTCCCGAACACGACGCGGCGCTGGGCGGGCGAAGTCGAGTTATACAGGTGGATGATGACCTTCTTGGCACCGATCAACGATTCGACGGTGCGCTCGATCAAATCCTCCCGTGCCTGCACGAGCACCTGCAACCAGACGTCGTCCGGGGCGCGCTTCTCTTCGATGAGACGGCGGTTGAAGGTGAACTCCGTGTTCGAGGCGGAGGGGAACCCGACTTCAATTTCCTTGAAACCGCATTTCACGAGCGTGTGAAACAGCTCGAGCTTCTGCGACACGTTCATCGGCACGGCCAGGGCCTGGTTGCCATCGCGCAGGTCCACGCTGCACCAGCGGGGCGCGTGGGTGAGGACACGATTGGGCCATTGCCGGTCGGGCAACGCCACCGGCGGGAACGGTCGGTATTTCGCGGACGGGTTCTTGTGCATTGCGGTTTTCATTGTGTTGTTTTGGGCCGTCGGCGGCGAGGCAAAACAAAAACCCCACCGCCATCAGGCAGTGGGGTTTGGGAAAATCGTTTTGGATGAACCTAGACCCCGACTGCCACGCTGCCCAGCAGCAGCGCGTTCAGCGAAAGTCGCAGGTTCGTGTTGTTCATCGCGGACGAAAGGTAGGCAGCGGACGCCGGACAGTCAAAGCGATTCTTGTGCGATGCCGCATGTAAAAGCGGAGGGACGTTGTGGAAAGGCTGGCAAATTCAGTCCCTGGGGCTTGCCTCCTCCAGGTGGGATTACGCCTCCGGCAACGACAGCAAGCGCCATTGGCCGGGCTCCAAATCGCCCAACTCGAATTCGCCAAAACGGCTCCGGTGAAGGCGGGTGACTTCGCAGCCCTGACTGCCGAACATGCGCTTGACCTGATGGTAGCGGCCTTCGGTCAGTTCGAGCCGGGCCTCACGTGGCGAAAGAATTTCCAATTTCGCGGGCCGACAGGGCTTGTCCTCGCCGTCAAGCCGCAGCGTTCCGGCGGAGAACAACGGCACGAGGGCCGTGGACAAATCCGCATTGACCGTCACCTCGTAAACTTTCGCCACCTTGTGCTTGGGCGATGTCCAGCGATGCACCAGTTCGCCGCAATCGGTCAGCAGCAGGACGCCGGTGGCGTCCTTGTCGAGCCGGCCGATGGTGGTCACGGGCGGGTTGCGGCGGCCCCAGCGCGGCGGGAGCAAATCGTAAACCGTCGGTCCTTCGCCGGCGTCGTGGGAGCAGACGTAGCCCGCGGGTTTGTGCAGCAACGCGAGAATGCCGGCCGGACAATCCACCGGTTCGCCATCCACATGCACGAGGTCGGGGGCAAATTTTCGGCTCGCATCGATTACCGCTTCACCATGGACCGTGACGCGGCCCTGGCGAATCCAGCTCTTGGCTTCGCTGCGGCTGCAATAGCCGTAGTTGGCGAGGATTTGATCGAGGCGGCGCGGTTGCACGCGGGACGAATACCAGAGGCGGCGGTGCGGGCCAACGCGATTGACAAAGAAAAAGCGGAGCCTGAGGAATCAGACTCCGCTTGGGTTGAAAAGGCTTTGGCTTAGTAGCGTTCGCGGCGTTCGCCGCCGCCACCGCCACGGAAATCGCGGCGCGGGCCACGGTCACCGCCACGGAATCCACCACCACCACCACCACCACCACCACCCGGAGGGCGATCTTCGCGCGGACGGGCAATGTTGACGGTCAAGGGGCGGCCATCGAGTTGGGCGCCGTGCATGGCTTCAATCGCCTTCTGGGCTTCCTCGGGGGTGCTCATGGTGACGAACCCGAAGCCGCGGGGGCGGCCCGTCATGCGGTCCATCATCAGGTTGGTTTCCAGCACGGTGCCGTGGGCGGCAAACGCGTCCTGGAGGTCGTTCTCAGTGGTTTTGAAGGAAAGATTTCCTACAAACAACTTGGTGCTCATTTGATCTTACTGTCGGCGACTAACCTTGCTTTCTCCACACTGTTCCCGACTGCCGGGTTTCAAATCATCACTGAACGGAGTTCACTTGAAGATTCACCATGCCGTGGAAGCAACTAGCTATCTACCAGACGGGCTGACGCTGACAGGCCCGGCCGAAAAATGCAAGCACCATTCGCGCAGCTTTTTGCGACCATAAATTGTCCACTGGGCGGGCCGCAAATGCCCGCCGGGCCGGGACTTCGGCCCAAGGCAACCCCCGTTAAAGCGGGGTTAATCAGCGTATCAGCGAACCGACTATCTGTGGGCGCCGCTTGGCGTAACTCCCTTGCTTCGTGTAAACTGCCCGCGTGATGGATGTTTTGACGTTATCCCGCATCCAGTTCGCGGCGACCTGTTCGTTTCATTATCTTTATCCGCCCCTGAGCATCGGGTTGGGGGTGGCCCTCGTCATCATGGAGGCCTTGTGGCTCAAGACGGGCCAGACCATCTACCATCAGATGGCCCGTTTCTGGACCAAGATTTTTGCGCTGACGTTTGCCATTGGGGTGGCGACGGGCATCGTGCTCGAATTCGAGTTCGGCACCAACTGGGCCACCTACTCGCGATACGTTGGGGACGTGTTCGGCAGCGCGCTGGCGGCGGAGGGCATTTTCGCGTTCTTCCTCGAATCCGGTTTTCTGGCGGTGCTGTTGTTCGGCTGGAACAAGGTCAGCCGCGGCGTGCACTTCTTTGCGACGTGCATGGTTTGCCTGGGGGCCCATTTCAGCGCCATCTGGATCATCGTTGCCAATTCCTGGCAGCAGACCCCGGCGGGATTCCACATTGTGGGCGAGGGGCTGCGCGCCCGGGCGGAGATCACTGACTTTTGGGCGATGGTTTTCAACCCCTCCTCGATGGACCGGTTGTCCCACACCTTGTGCGGGGCCTGGCAGGCGGGGGCGTTTCTGGTGGTCAGCGTGAGCGCGTGGTATCTGCTCAAGCGGCGGCACGAAGCGTTCGCCCGGCAGTCGCTCAAGGTCGGGCTCGGCATGGCGCTCGTGGCATCCGTGCTGCAAATCGTGACGGGCCACGAAAGCGCCATGGGCGTCATCGAGAATCAGCCGGCCAAAATGGCGGCCTTCGAGGGGCATTACGAAACACAGGAAATGCCCATGTATCTGTTCGGCTGGGTGGATGAACAATCGGAGCGCGTTGAAGCCGGACTTGCGCTGCCCAAACCCATGAGCCGGATGATTCTTGGCTCTGACCAGCCCATCAAGGGATTGAACGAATTCGCCCCGGCAGACCGGCCGCCGGTCAACGCGTCGTTTCAGTTTTATCACGGCATGATTGCCATCGGCATGGCGTTGATGGCCATCGCGGTTTTGGGCGTGGTGCAATGGTGGCGGGGCCGCCTGTTCCAGCAACGCTGGCTGCTGTGGCTGATGGTGCTTTCCGTGATCGGCCCGCAGCTGGCCAACCAGTTTGGCTGGTTCGCCGCCGAGGTCGGCCGGCAGCCCTGGGTGGTTTATGGCTTGCTGCGCACCTCCGCCGGCCTGTCCGCGGCGGTCAAGGCCAACGTCGTGCTGACGTCGCTCATCATGTTCACTCTGATTTACCTGCTGCTTTTTGCCGCGTTCGTTTATTTGCTGAACGACAAAATCCAGCACGGTCCCGATGAGGCGGACCTGCAACCGCACGGCAAGCTGGCCCTGCCGCTGAAGGACAAGGCATGAATTACCCTGACTGGCTCGATTTGAACGCGGTGTGGTTCGTCCTCGTGGGCGTGCTGTTCACGGGTTATGCGCTGCTCGATGGTTTTGATCTCGGCGTGGGGGCCTTGCATCTGTTCACGAAAAAGGATGACGAGCGCCGCATCATGCTCAACGCCATCGGCCCGGTCTGGGATGGCAACGAAGTCTGGCTGGTGACCGGTGGCGGCGCGCTTTTTGCCGCGTTCCCGGCGGTGTATGCGACGGTGTTCTCCGGTTTTTACCTGGCCTTCATGCTGTTGCTGGTCGCGCTCATTTTTCGCGCCGTGGCCATTGAATTTCGCAGCAAACAGCCGATGCGCTGGTGGCGGCAGATGTGGGATGTCGGCTTTGCGACGGGCAGCGTGTTGTCCAGTTTCCTGATCGGCGTCGCCATGGGCAACATCGCCTGGGGCATTCCCATCGATGCGCACGGTGAGTTTGCCGGCACGTTTCTGGGGCTGCTGAACCCCTACGCCATACTGCTGGGCGTCACCACCGTGGCGCTGTTCACGATGCACGGCGCGCTCTACGTGGTGATGAAAACCGAGGGCGAACTGCACGACAAGGTGCGCGGCTGGGTCAACAACTGCATCATCTTTTTCATCATCTGCTACGCCGTGACCACCATGGCCACGCTGCTCTACGTGCCGCACATGGCGGCGCGGGTGCGGGCGCATCCGTGGTTGTTCAGCGTGGCGCTCGCCAACATGCTCGCCATTGCGAACATCCCGCGGGAGATTCATCACGGCCGGGATTTCAACGCCTTCCTTTCCTCCTGTGCGGCCATGATTGCACTCATGACCTTGTTCGGCCTGGAAATGTTCCCGCACATGGTGTTGAGCAACCCCGACGCGGCCAACAGCCTGACCATTTACAACGCCGCCTCCTCGCGCAAGACCCTTGGCATCATGCTGACGATCGCCCTGATCGGCGTGCCGATTGTGCTGACTTACACGGTGAGCATTTACTGGATTTTCCGCGGCAAGGTGAAGCTCGACAAAACGAGTTACTGAATGCGGGGAAGGCTCGAACTGCCTGGTCGTGGATGGCCGGAGCTTGAGCCGGGAGAGGTTGTTCGTTTCCGGACGTCCGCGGCAACGCGGGCCGTCTTCAGTCCACCGCGAGCAATTCCACCTCGAAGATCAACGTCGCGTTCGGGGGAATGCAGCCGGGGTAGCCCTGTTCGCCGTAGGCCAGCGGGGCAGGAATCGTCAGTTTCACCTTGTCACCCACGCGCATCGTCGCGACGCCCTGATCCCAGCCCGCAATGACCTGGCCCGCCCCAAGCACAAACTGGAACGGGTCGTTGCGGTCCACCGAGCTGTCGAACTTCTCGCCGGTGGTGAGCCAGCCGGTGTAATGCACCGTGACCGCGGCGCCCCGGCGCGCGGCCGGACCGTTGCCGGTCGTGAGTTTTTCGATTTGTAGTGCCGTGGCCATGCGTCAGTGTCGTGTGTCGATGATGCGCGCGTCAATGTCCGGTTCCGCGCCGTCTCAGGCCGCGACGGCGGCCGGTTTCTGCGCCTTGAGCGGCCGCAGCACCTTGACCGGTTCCGGCGTCTTGTAATGTCGTTTCAAGCCCGCCTCGCTCAACATCCCGGCCGGCACCCGCGCGACAAATTCCGGGAAGCTCCGTTCCACGCGGTCGCGCAGGAGCTTCTGGCCCTGCTTCGAGGCCCAAAACTCTTCCTCCACCTTGGCCACCGCGATGCCGGCTTCCTCGGCGGAAAGATTCTCGCGTTTGGCCAGCAGCCAGACCAGTTCCGGATCGCCGGGCAGGCTCACGGGGAAGGGGACAAACTTCAGCGTCACCTCCGGCTCGCCGTCGCCGTCTTCGCCCAACGGACGCACCTTGATGTGGCCCTGGAATTGCGAGCCATCCGGGAGCGCCACCTCGACCGCCAGCGCCTTTTCCTTCCGGTCGGGCTTGACGGTGATGTCACCGTTGCCGAACGACGCGGCGAGTTGCAGGCGCACGTCATCGATCGATTTCTCCTCCAGATCGGGCAGCTCGACGCGGTCGCAAAACTTTTCAAACGCCGTGACGCGGGACTTGGCCTTCAGCTCCTGCTCCACCGCCTCGTAGATCCGTCCGGCGATTTCCGGATCGGGCGCGGCCTTGGGCAGCACGCGCTTCAGCAGTTCCAGCAACGCGGCTTCGTCGTTCTTCTTCGGCTTGGATGAATTTTTCGTTTTCTTGCTCATGATGCGGCCAACACGGGCCGCTGTTTTGCCTGAACCGGCGGCGCATCGCAACCGGGTTCTGAAAATATTTTCAAATTTGAAACTCAAGAAATCAGGAAGGGCTGAATTCGCGCTCCCGCCAAGGAACCCGTGCTGACCGCCGGTGGAGCCGGGCGGTTGTTCAGTTGCAAACCTGCCGGCCGAAATGCCTCCCGATTCCCGGGGCCAGATCAATCAGGAAACGTTTACCACCCGGTATTTGTTCTGCGAGCCGGGCAGGGTGAGCTTGAGCACGTCGCCCTGTTTTTTGCCCGCCAGTTGCGCACCCAGCGGCGATTGGGGCGTGATGACGAGAATCTCGTGCCCGCCGAAGGCCACCTCCGTGCCGCCGGCACGCGGGCCGATGAAGTAAAAGCTCCGCTCGCGGCCCTGTTCGAGTTCGACCAGCGCCCCGACGTCAATTGGGTCGCCGGGCTGGAACGCACGCGCCCCGAGCTTCTGAAACTCCTGCACGGCGGCTTCGAGCTCGGCGATCTGCCGGGACTGGCCGCGCGCGAGATACGAGGCTTCGAGCCCGCGGGTGTCGTATTTGTTCTCGGCCTTGCTGGATTCATGCGTCGCCTCGGCGCGCGAGGCGTGGGCGGCGTTGAGGTAAACCTGCAACTCCTCGCCCAGCCGGGCGACGATGGCTTCAATGACCGCTGGTTTGTTCATGCAAATTTACGGGCCGCAGCCGCAATGGGGGAAAAGTTTTACGCGAACGGCGCCAATGGTGGCCAATGCAAAATCAATTCGTGAAAATTCGCGCCATGGGCGCAACCCCGGTTTGCGCTTGTCGGATTTCATCCCAGCAGCGTGATGACGATGCCCGCGAGCACACCCAGCACGGCCAGCACCTTGCGCCGGTTGCACACCTCGCCGAAGAACAGCAGCCCGCCCGTGAACGCCACCAGCGTGTTGCCGCGCCGCAGGCTGGCCACGAGGGAAATCAACGCCGCCGGATCGCGCAACGCGCTGAAGTAAACGTAATCCGACACCAGCAGCGCCAGCGTCAGCCCGACAATGCTCCAGCGCCAGTGGAATTCGTGGCGGGTCCACCAGCGCAGCTTCCAGCCGATGGCCAGCGGCAGGAACAGCAGCGCCAGGTAAATCGAAAACCACGCCTGCACCGTGGGCGCGTCAAAGCCCGCCCGGCCCAGCAGGTATTTGTCGTAAAGCGTGCTCGCCGCGCCCAGCAGCATCCCGAGCACCGCCCAGCCCACCCACTTGTTGCGGTGAAAATGGATTCCCTCACGCTGCCCCGCCACCGACAACACCAGGAACGAACCGAGCGTCACCGCGATGCCCACCATTTCCAGCGCCGTCGGCCGTTCGCCGAGGATGAGCAGGGCGCCAAAGAGCGTCCACACCGGTGCGGTGGCGCGGATGGGCGAGGCGATGGAGAGTGGCAGATGTTTCAACGCGAAATAGGTGGCCACCCACGAGCACGCCACGATGAATGATTTCAACGCCAGTTGCAGGTGCTGCGGTGCGGACAGCGGCGCGACCGTGAACATCGCCGGCAGCAGCTGCGGCTGGGCGCGTTGCAGGAGGATGAGCGTGCCCCACAATCCGGCGCTGACCACGTTCGCGAGAAACAACACCGGCAGCACGGCGTTCTGGTGGACAGCGTGCTTGGTGCAAAGTTCATAGAGGCCGAGAAAAAACGCGGCGACGAGGCTGGCGACAACCCAATGCATCGAAGGCGGCGAAGTGTGGCAGCGTCAGCTTCTGAGGCAAGTGCAGACATGCAAATGGGCCATTGACGCCGATTGATTTGCCAATAGTCTTTCCCACTCGTCGCCGCAGGCAGTATTCAGCGCCCCGGCTCCTGCGGGGTTGTATCCAATCTCCCTCCGTTCAGTGACGGCCATTTGGCCGGCGAACAATTTGTTTCCATGCTCAACATTCGTGAACTGAAAATGACGCTCGGCGGGCGCACGCTCTTCGAGAATGCCTCCTTTGGTGTCAACTACGGCGACCGCGTCGCACTCGTCGGCCCGAACGGCGCGGGCAAGACGACGCTCTTCTCCATCATCCTCAGGCAGCGCGCACCCGACGCCGGCGTCGTGGAACGCGATGAATGGACCATGGTCGGTTATCTCCCGCAGGAAGGTGAAGCGCACGGCGACGAAACCATTCTCGATGTCGCCACGGGCCGCGTGGAGGAATTGCCGCAACTCGAGGCGCGCCTGCATGAACTGGAGAAGGCGGGCGATGTTTCGTCACCCGAATACCTCGAAGCACACGCGAAACACGACAAGTTGAATGATCCGGAAGTCGAGACAAAGGCGAAGAAGATGTTGCGTGGCCTGGGCTATCGCGATTCAGACTTCAACCGCAAGGCCAGGGAAATGAGCGGTGGCTGGATCATGCGGGCGCGTCTGGCACGGTTGCTGGTCATGGAGCCGGACCTCCTGCTGCTCGACGAACCGACAAACCACCTCGATTTGATGGCGTTGCTCTGGTTGCAAAATTACCTGAAGAACTATTCCGGCGCCGTGCTGCTCATTTCCCATGACCGCGAGTTTATGGACGAGATCATCACGCAGGTGCACGAGATCTCCGAGAAGAAGCTCATCGCTTACACGGGCAATTACTCCGATTACCTCCGCCAGCGCGAGGAGCGTTACGAACAGCAGCTGGCCGCCTACAACAACCAGCAGAAGGAGATCAAGGCGTTGCAGGAATTTGCCGACCGTTTCCGCTCGGTGACCTCGAAGGCGTCTCAGGCGATGGCCAAGCTCAAGCAGATCGAGCGCATGGAACTCATCGAGAAGCCGCTCGCGCCGCGCAAACCGTTCCGCTTCCAGATTCCGCCGCCGCCACGCGGTGGCCAGCGCGCCGCGACGCTCAAGGGCATTCACATGGCCTATGGCGCGACCAAGGTCTATCAGGGGCTTGATCTCCAGATCGAACGCGGTGAGCGCACGGTGCTCGTCGGGCCCAATGGCGCGGGGAAGTCCACGCTGCTCAAGATTCTGGCGGGTGTCGTGGAATTCCAGCAGGGCGAGCGCGACCTCGGACACAACGCGAAGATCGGTTACTTCAGCCAGCATCGCGCTGCCACGCTCGACCCCGAGCGTTCCGTGCTGGACGAAGTCATCGCCAGCGCGCCCATGATGCGGGATGACGAAGCGCGCGCCGTGCTCGGCTCCTTCATGTTTCGCAAGGACGACATTTTCAAGCAGACCAAGGTGCTCAGCGGTGGCGAGAAGAGCCGTTTGAATCTCGTGAAGTTTCTCGTGGACCCGCCGAATCTCCTGCTCATGGACGAGCCCACGACGCACTTGGACATCCACACGGTCGAATCGCTCACGCTGGCGCTCGAGCGTTACGAAGGCACGCTCGTCTTCATCTCCCACGACGTGCATTTCATCCGCAAGCTTGCGACGAAGGTGCTGCACGTGAACGCCGGCCAGGTCTCGATTTATGCCGGTGGCTACGACTATTTCCTGGAGAAGACCAACGCCCTCGAAGACGCCCGCGCCGCTCTGACGGCGGCTTAAGATTGTGTGACATTACCCACAAAGATGTCGCACTTCGGGCTGGGCGGGTGGCATCAATCAACCGCGGAGATGCCGGGATGCGGAAGACCAGTTCCCCTCCTTGGAGGGGCCAGGGGTGGGTGGGATTGGCCACAGAGGAACAGAGGTTGAATCCACCTCCGCGCCTCTGCGGTGAAAGTCGCCTGGCGGTTCGTTCAAGCTGTGGGGGAGCACGGAAGGCGACCGCGAAGCGGGCGAGCCGCACGTTTACCTCTTTTGCCCCCAATGCCGCGAATGCGAACGGATGCCGGTGAAGTGGCAGAATCTTAAACCACAGATGAACTCAGGTGGACACGGATGAACATCAACGGGGTTCAAAGCACTCAGCCCAAGGCGGGGGAGTCTTCAACTCACCGCAGAGACGCTGAGGCGCGGAGCAGTTTCCCGCGCTCAAAGCGTCATCATGACTGCTTGGAGATCGATTCCGGCAAACTCCGCTGAGTATTGGCAGCGGTTGCAGGAATAGGGAAGCACCCGCTTGATGGAGGTCATTGGTAACTTGCAACTGGGGCAAAACACCCGCTTCTCATAACTGCCGCTGCCGGTCCGTTTGAACAGTGCGCCCCGGTGCTCGACAAACGAGGTCGAAACCGAATTGTTCGCGAGAGCGCGATATGCGCTGCCATATCCTGCCTGCAGTTGCGCCACCTGATCTTCCAATGTCCGCGCTTGATCTCGTGCCAATTCAAGCCGCCCCCGGAGCATGGAGTTCGGCCCCTGGTCATTGATGATGGATTGAATGTAGGCGGCAAGACCCATGGCGATGACTTCTTTCTGTTGTTTTACTGTGCCCAACCGCTTGGCCGGGCGCTCAATTGAGCACTTATTGAACAATCTCAATCGCAGCTTGTGTGCCATAACCCAAGAAGATGTCACACTTCGGGCCGGGCGGGTGACATCAATCAACCGCGGAGACGCCGGGACGCGGAAGAGCAGTTCCCCTCCTTGGAGGGGCCAGGGGTGGGTGGGATTGGCCACAGAGGCACAGAGAACGCAGAGATTGAATTCACCTCCGCGCCTTTGCGGTGAAAGTGGCCTGCGGTTCGTTCAAGCTGCGGGGGGAACACGGAATGCGACTGCGAAGTGGCGAGCCGCACGTTGACCGCTTCTGCCCTCAATGCCGCGAATGCGAACGGATTCCTGCGACGTAGATGAGCGCCAGTTTTTTCAATATTGTTGTTGCACGATCTGAATGATGTGGGTAGGTGTTCTTCCAGTTGCAGTGCGAATGCCCCGTCGGCAAGTAGTGCGCAACCCTCGATTAGAGTAAGCGGTTTGTGTCAGAGTGAGCTAAGTGTTGCTTGCCTGAAAAACTTCTAGTCGCAGCGAAACCGCGGAATGTCAAAATGACTAGTCCACATACTAGTGTAGTTAGCAGCGACACCTCCGTTCAGATCCCCGCTCATCCTGACCAAGTCCGTGTCTTGGTCGACCCAATCGAACCAAAGTCAAAATCTAGGGCAATCCTCTGCCTGCCGGTTAACACGGTATTTGATTGCGGTCTCAAGGAATGGCTGGGGGCAAACGTGCGCGAGCAGAAAATGGGGTCTTCAATTGCAAAAGACATCATTCGCACGCTGGACGAGCGTCCCGACACCATGCATCCGCTCAATCGTGGAATTACAGTGCTGTCGAACGGCTTTCGCTACGACTCGCAAAGTAAAACCTTCACGATCCTGCTTCGAGATCCAAAGCGCCACGGCGTTATTGATGGAGGCCATACTTTCCGCGCGATCGAACAAGTTGTTCAAAAGCGGCTCGACGCTGGTCTTGAGGCGCCAAATGCTTTTGTGCATGTCGAAGTGCTTGCTGGTTACGACGAGATCGCTTCGGACATTATCTCCGCAAGGAATTCGGTCGCTGCGGTTCGTGATTCTGCTATATATGCGCTTGAAGGAGTCTTCGACGATATTCGGCATCACCTGCGCAAAGCGAAAATAGAAGACTTGATTGCATTCCGGCAAAACGAGCAGAACAAGAAGATGACCGTCGAAGAAGTTCTGGCGGTTTGCACGCTGTTTCACCCGACGTATGCCGATGGCAGCAGCCACCCGATGAAGGCATACACATCGAGAGCAAGCTGCGTTGAGCTCTACCATGATGAATGGCAGAAGGCTCACTCCAAATCACCAGATTCAACCGCATGGAAGAAGGGTTTTGGAAAAATCATTCATCTTGCACCGGACCTCCTCCGGTTCAGCGAAGAAATCGAGATGGAGGCCGACGAGGCTCGCCGTCGCATTGGCGGACTCCAAGCTCTGAAAGCAACTGAAGAGAAGGAAAACGGGACAAAGGACGGCAAGTCTCGTGGTCGTGCGATGAAGGAGTTGTCAGGCCCGCGTGAATTGCCGATCACAGGAAAGACCGTTAAGTCTGGTTGGCCAACCGGCTACCTGTATCCCATCGTTGCAGCGATGCGTCCACTGGTTGATTACTCTGGAGAAGTTGCAAAATGGAAAGTTGCTGACCCAATGCAGGTTTGCCGAGCCATCAGCAATGACTTGGTTAAGACGTTACTTGCCTACGCTGAAGAATACGGACGGAAACCAAACGCTGTGGGCAAGAGTCTACTGTGCTGGAAGAGTCTTTACGATACTGTCGAGGTTGGTTTGTTGCGCGCACAGGCACAAATTGGCAAACAGTAATCACTGTTAGATTTCAAGCGCCCAAGGTTGGCTGGTCACAGCCAGCCTTGGGCTTCCGCTATCAGCTTCCGCTATCAAACTGGGGCATCTTGTTCCACTTTTCGCTGGCGTGGCACAGTGTTTGGCACACTCGCTGTCACACTTTCTGGGGAAAGCACACCCTTTTTCAGCCCTTTAGGCTTTCGAATCTTTGGCATGGAGCGTGATTGTCTGGTCGATGGATAAAAGTTGATGATCGATGGATGCATGCGGCGAGGAAATCCGCGTTTCAACCGTGTTCATCGGTGGCTGAAAACGGTTGAGGGGTTTTGGCTGATGGTTGATGGCCTGACACCGGGAAAAGACAGGATTAACAGGATGGACAGGATTTCCCGGTTGGGACCGGGCTTCATTCAATCCAGCATCATCTTGTTAATCCTGTCCGGCATCGTCCCTTGAATTTTTGGCGTTTGGATTTAATTGATTAACAGCTATGCAAATGGATCGGCTCACCATCAAGGCGCAGGAGGCGTTGCAGGCGGCGCAGAACCTCGCGCGCGAATTCTCCCATCAGGAACTGGATTCCGAACATCTGCTGCTGGCGTTGACCCAGCAGCCGGAGAGTCTCGTGCCGGAATTGCTGGAGAAGCTCGGCGTCGCCACCCCCAAACTTACCGCGGACCTCAACCAGGAACTCGCCCGCCGTCACAAGGTGCAGGGCGGCGCGGACACGTTCGCGGGACAGACGTTGCGCAAGGCACTCGATGCCGCCGAGACGGAGGCGCGCAAGCTCAAGGATGATTACATCAGCACGGAGCATCTGCTTCTGGGCATCGTGGAAACCGCCGGCGGGTCGTTGAAGAAGACGCTGGCCGCCGTGGGGCTGAACCGCGACGCGGTGCTCAAGGCCCTGATGGAATTGCGCGGCAATCAGCGGGTCACGGATCCGAATCCGGAGGACAAGTTCCAGGCGCTGGAGAAATACGGCAAGGATCTCACGGCCCTCGCGCGGCAGGGCAAGATTGACCCGGTCATCGGCCGCGACGAGGAAATCCGGCGCGTGATGCAGGTGTTGTCGCGGCGGACAAAGAACAATCCGGTGCTCATTGGCGAGCCGGGCGTGGGCAAGACGGCCATCGCGGAGGGACTCGCCCGGCGCATCGTGAGCGGGGATGTGCCGGAGTCGCTCAAGAACAAGCGGCTCGTGGCGATGGACATCGGCGCGATGATCGCCGGGGCGAAGTATCGCGGCGAATTCGAGGACCGGCTCAAGGCGTTCCTCAAGGAAGTCACGTCGAGCGAGGGAAAAATCATCCTGTTCATTGATGAGCTGCACACGATCGTTGGCGCGGGCAAGGCCGAGGGTGCGGTCGATGCCGGCAACATGCTCAAGCCGCAACTGGCGCGTGGGGAACTGCGCTGCGTCGGCGCCACCACGCTGGACGAATACCGCAAATACATCGAGAAGGATCCGGCGCTGGAACGGCGATTCCAGCCGGTGCAGGTCAGCGAACCGAGCGTGGAGGCGACCATCGCGATTTTGCGCGGCTTGAAGGAGCGTTACGAAGTCCATCACGGCGTGCGCATCCAGGACGGCGCGCTCGTGGCGGCGGCGACGTTGTCCAATCGCTACATCACCGACCGTTTTCTGCCCGACAAGGCCATCGACCTCGTGGACGAGGCCGCGTCGCGGCTCCGCATGGAGCTGGATTCGCTGCCGACGGAGATTGACCAGTTGGAGCGGCAGGTGATGCAGCTCGAGATCGAGCAGAATGCGTTGAAGAAGGAGAAGGACGCCGCGTCGCAGGAACGGTTGCAGAAGCTGGAACATGATCTGGCGAACTTGAAGGAAAAGGCCGGGACGCTGAAGGCGCAGTGGCAGAACGAAAAGGCGTCCATCAACGCGGTGGGCATCATCAACAGCCAGCTGGAGCAGGCAAAGCTGGAGCTGGAAAAGGCGCAGCGCCAGGGCGACCTGAATGCGGCGGCGCAGATTCAATACGGCAAGATTCCCGAGCTGCAAAAGAAGCTGGCGGCGGCGGAAAAGGCGTTGAAGGAGAAGCCCAGCGACCACCGGCTGCTACACGAGGAGGTGACCGATGAGGAAATCGCCGAGGTTGTGGCGGCGTGGACGGGCATTCCGGTGTCCAGGATGCTGCAGGGCGAACGCGAAAAGCTGGTGCACATGGAAACCCGGTTGCAGGAGCGCGTGATTGGCCAGCGGGAGGCGATCGAGGCCGTGGCCAATGCGGTGCGCCGTTCGCGCAGCGGTTTGCAGGACCCCAACCGGCCGGTGGGCTCCTTCATTTTCCTCGGCCCGACGGGCGTCGGCAAAACCGAGACGGCCCGCGCGCTGGCGGAATTTTTGTTCGATGACGAGAACGCCATGGTGCGCATCGACATGTCGGAATACATGGAGAAGCACGCCGTGTCGCGGCTGGTGGGCGCGCCGCCCGGCTACGTGGGCTACGAGGAGGGCGGGCAGTTGAGCGAAGCCGTCCGGCGCCGGCCCTACAGCGTGGTGTTGTTCGACGAGATCGAAAAGGCCCACCACGACGTGTTCAACGTGCTGTTGCAGGTGCTGGACGACGGGCGGTTGACGGACGGGCAGGGGCGCACGGTGGATTTCAAGAACGCCATCGTCATCATGACCAGCAACATCGGCTCGCCGGTCATCCAGGAATTTTACGCGGGCAACCGCGGTTCCGTGAAGGACGAGGCCGAGCTGGAACGCGTGGTCAAAATGGAATTGAAGGCGAACTTCCGGCCGGAATTTCTCAACCGCGTGGACGACATCATCATCTTCCACAGCCTCAGCGAGGCGCAGATCGGGGAGATTGTGGACGTGCAGTTGCGGCAGGTGGCGGCGCGGCTGGCGGAGCAAAAGGTGACGCTCGAACTCACGCCCGGCGCGAAGAAGCTCATCGCGAAGGAAGGCTACGACCCGCAGTTTGGGGCGCGTCCGCTCAAGCGGACCATTCAGGACCTGGTGCTCAATCCGCTGGCGACCAAGCTGCTCAAGGGCGAAGTCAAACCGGGCGACCGCCTCAAGGCCGTGGCACAATCCGGGGAACTGTGGTTTGAGCAGGCCTGAGCGGCCCGCTTTCAGGCGGTTTCGCGGATGGCCTCCAACTGGGCGCGGGTCAGCACGAACGCATTTTGCAGTTCGGTGACCACGGTGGCCGCCTCGTGCGTGTCGCTGCGGCGGCCCATCTCCTCAAGGCGTTTGGTCAGTTCCACGATCTTTTGCGCACCGAGATTCAGGCTCATGCTCTTCAGGGCGTGGGCGTGAAACGCGAGTTCCGTCGGGTCTTTCGCGGTGTCGCGAATCTGTTCGATGCGTTTCGGCGCCGATTCCAGGAAGAGGTCAATCAACTCGCGCAGCATGCTGACGCCCTGCGTGGGCGGCATCTCGCGCAATTCGGCGATGATGTTCGAGTCGAGCAGGTCGGCCGGCGCGGGCGGGGTGCGGCGGAGGAAACTCGTGGTGTCGGCCGTGCGCTTGATCTTGGTGGGGCCCCAGCGCTCGATGGCGGCCTGCAATTCTGCGATGCGGATCGGCTTGGAAATGTAGTCGTCCATGCCGGCATTGAGGCATTTTTCCCGGTCGCCCATGAGCGCGTTGCCAGTCATGGCGATGATGCGCGGACGGCGTTCGATCGGCCATTGCTCGTTGATGCGGCGGGCCACTTCCAGGCCGTCCATTTCGGGCATTTGCACGTCGAGGAACAGCAGGTCGAACGGTTCCTGTTCGAGCGCCTTGAGGACGTCCAGCCCGTTGAGCGCAAGCTCCGGCCGGTAGCCCAGCTTGTTGAGCACGCTCTGGCCGACGCGCTGGTTGATGAGGTTGTCGTCGGCCAGCAGGATGCGCAGGGGCAGGCGGCTGGCCAGGGTGGCGTCCAGGGACGGCGTGCTGGCCGTCTTCTTCTCACGTTGCAGTTGCAGGTTCAAGGCCTGGGCAAAGGCTTCCAGCAACTGGGCGGGGCGGATGGGCTTGCTGATCACGGCCGAAACGCCGGCGCGGCTCGGGCGGGGATCGTCGCTGCGCAGGCGGCTCGAGGAAATCAGGATGATCGGCAGGAAGCGTCCATTGGCGTGCGCGCGGATTTCGCTGATAAGCAGCAGGCCGTCCTTTTCCGGCAGCTGCAGGTCGATCACGGCCACTTCAAACTCGTTGCCCGAGGACAGGGCGGCCAGGGCTTCGCGGTGGTTGGTGGCGCTTTCGGCGTTCATGCCCCATTGCGTGAGGCGGTGCCGGATGATGCGCTGGAGCGTGGCGCTGTCCTCAACAATCAGGACGCGTTTGCCGGACAACTGTGGCTGCGGCTGCTGCCAGTGCGGCTGGAGGGTGGACGAAGCCGCGTTGGCGAGAATGGTGAAGTGGAAGGTGGCGCCCTTGCCGGTGTCGCTCTCCACCCAGATGCTGCCGCCCATCAGTTCGGCCAGGCGTTTGCAAATGGCCAGGCCGAGGCCGGTGCCGCCGTATTGCCGGGTGGTGGAGGCGTCCACCTGCTGGAAGGACTTGAACAGCCGGCTTTGTTTGTCGAGCGGGATGCCGATGCCGGTGTCGCGCACGGAAAAATGCAGCAGCCATTGCTGCGGATGACGGATGAAGTCGGTGTCGGGTTCCCGGCCGGGGTCGAGCCGGCGCAGGCCGTGCGCGGCGGGCTTCACTTCAATGGCCACCTCGCCCTGGGCGGTGAATTTGACCGCGTTGCCGATCAGGTTGACGAGGATTTGCTTCAGCCGGGTGACGTCACTGACGAGGATTTTGGGAATGGTGTCATCCGCAAAATACGACAGGTCGACGTTTTTTTCCGCGGCCTTGGGAGCGAGCAGTTCGAGCACCTCCTCGATGCAGGCGTGCAGTTCAAAGGGGTGATGCTCCAGTTCCAGCTTGCCCGATTCGATTTTGGAAAAGTCGAGAATGTATGATGATGGTCAGCAGGGCGTCCGCGCTGGCCCGCGTGGCTTCGACGTATTCGCGCTGCTCGTCGCTGAGGTCGGTGTCGAGCAGCAACGCCGTCATGCCGATGACGCCGTTCATCGGCGTGCGGATTTCGTGGCTCATGTTCGCGAGGAACTCGGACTTGGCGATCGTGGCCTCCTCGAGGCGCTGGTTGAGGGACCGCAACTGGGCGTTGCTTTCGATGAGCTGCTGCTGGCTTTCCCGCAGGGCCCGGTAGGCAACGTCGCGCTGAAGCTGGTTGAGGTAGGCCTTGGAATGATAACGGATGCGCGCCACCAGCTCCACCTTGTCGGGCAGTTTGACGAGATAATCATTGGCCCCGACGGAAAAGGACTGCGCCTTGACCTGGGCGTTTTCGTTCGTGGACAGGACGATGATGGGAGTGTCCTTGGTGGCGGGATTGGCGCGGAACTGGCCCACCAGTGTAAGCCCGTCCGTGCCCGGCATGATCAAGTCCTGCAGGATGACCGTGGGCTTGATTTGCACGGCGGTGCTCACCGCCTCGCGCGCGTTGGCGACGTAATGGAAATCAATGTCCGCCTCGCTGGCGAGCGCCCGGCGCACGGCTTCGCAGACCATCGCCTGGTCGTCCACCAGCAGCACCATGAAATGGTAATCGGGCAGAAAGCTGTTGGGTCGCGGCGCCGCCGGCTGTTTCTGGATTTCTGTGGAATGGTCGCTCATCGTTGCCTTATCCGGGCTGGAATATATTCGCCAGACGCGGACCGATTTTGTCCAGCGCCAAAATTTCGCTGGCCGCCTTCAAATCCGCCGCGGCCTTGGGCATGCCGAAGACCGCGCTGCTCTGGCGGTCCTGGGCAATGGTGTGGTGGCCGCTCTCCCGCAACAAACGCAGGCCTTCCGCGCCGTCCCGGCCCATCCCCGTGAGCAGGATGCCAACCACTTCACCCTTCCAGAAATGTGCGACGCTCTTAAGAAACACGTCCACCGATGGCCGGTAGGAATAATCCACGGGCGACCGCGTGTAACCCAGCCGCGTGGCGTTGGTGAACACCAGATGCTCCTCCCGTGCGGCCACCAGAACCGTTCCGGGTTCCGGACGGTCGCCCTCCTCCGCGAGGCGGACGGGGAGATGACAGTGCTGGCCGAGCCACGACGCCAGTCCTGCCGTGAACTGGGGATCCACGTGCTGAATGATGACCACCGCGGGGGCAAAGTGCGCCGGCAGCGCCTGCAAGATGCTGGCAATCGCCGCCGGCCCGCCCGCCGAGGCGCCGATGACCACCAGGGATTCCCGGGCGCGTGGTCCGGCCGGCTTGGTGTTGCCGTTGGCGGCCACGCGCGTCACGAGCTTGCTGATCTTGTCGAGCTTCTGGAGCAACGGCTGTCCGCCGTCGAGGCTGCCGCCGGGATTGAGCACGGGCACGCTGACCGCGTCCAGCGCGCCGGCGCCCATGGCCTCGAACACCTGTGCCGTGTCGTCATGAATGTTCGCGCTCACAATGACGATGGCGCACGGGGTGGCGGCCATGATGCGGCGCGTGGCTTCGGCGCCGTTCATGTCGGGCATGACGAGATCCATCAGGATGGCGTCCGGCCGGTCCTGGGCACAACGCGCGACGGCATCCGCGCCCGAGCGGGCGATCCAGGCGACCTCATGACGGCCGTTGCTGAGCACGGTTCGGCGCAGGGCCTCGGCCGCAAACAGCGTGTCGTTGACGATGCCGATTCTCATTCTTCGGGTTCGCCGATCAGGTCGGTCACGGCGTGCAACAAGGTTTCATCGTGGAAACTGCCCTTCGTCAGATAATAGTCCGCGCCGGCCTGCAAGCCGCGGAGGCGGTCCTCCTCGCGATCCTTGTAGGACACGATCATTACGGGGATGGACTGCAATTGCGGATCCTTTTTGATGAGTTCCGTCAGTTCGATGCCGTCCATGCGGGGCATGTCCACGTCCGAAATCACCAGGTCGTAGGTGCCGGCGCGGACGGCGTTCCAACCGTCGGCGCCGTCCACGGCCACCTCGACCGCATAACCGCGGCCCGACAGGAGCTTGCGCTCCAGCTCGCGGACGGTCAGCGAGTCGTCCACCACGAGGACGTGTTTGCGGCGGGTTTGAGTGGACATCAGGGCCTGCTGCGGCACGCCGGCCAGCCGGCCGGAGGAAATCAACTTCTCCACCGAGCGGACGAGATCATCCACGTCAATGATCAACACGGGCGAACCATCCTCCATGAGCGCGGCGGCGCTGATGTCCTTCACCTTGCCGAGGCGCGGATCGAGGGGCTGGACGACCAGCTCGCGTTCGCCCAGAAACTTGTCCACCACCAAGCCGTAACGGCTCTTGCGTTCGCCGAGGATGATGACCGGAATTTCCGCCGGCAGCGTCGGGCGTTCGCCGCAATCGAGCACCTGCTGGGCGGACAACAGCCCGATGGCCTCGTCGTTGAAGCGGAAGGTGAGGTGCCCCTCGATGCTTTCAACCTGGTCGCGGCGCAGGTGGCGCGTCCGCACGATCTGCGACAACGGCAGCGCGTAGGGTTCGCCCGCCACCTCCACCAGCAGCGTCCGCAAGACGGACAGCGTGATGGGGAGCTGGAGCATGAACCGCGTGCCGCGGCCCGGCTCGGTGTAAACGCGGATGTTGCCGCGCACGCCCCGCACCATGTTGTGCACGACATCCAGCCCGACGCCGCGCCCGGAGATCTCGGTCACGGCATCCTTCAACGTGAAGCCGGGGAGGAAGAGGAACTGCAGCAGCTCCGCCTCCGTCAGGCGGCTGGCGGCGCCCGGGGGCAGCAGCTTGCGGTTCACCACGATGTCGCGGACGCGTTCCGTGGCGATGCCGCCGCCGTCGTCGCTTACGGTGATCAACAACATGCCGGCGGCGTGGCGCGCTTCGAGGCGGATGACGCATTCGTCCGGCTTGCCCGCGCGGCGGCGGACTTCGGGCGGTTCGCAACCGTGGTCCACGGCGTTGCGCAACAGATGGCCCAGCGGCGCTTCAAGCCGGTCGAGAATGTCGCGGTCCACCTGGGTGTTCGCGCCGGTGATTTCGAGGCGGACCTCCTTGTTCAAACTGCGCGCGATGTCCCGCACCATGCGCGGAAAATGGCTGACGCCGTCCGCGAACGGCCGCATGCGGGTGCGCAACGCCTCCAGATACAAACGATGGGTCAGGTTCACGCACCGGCGGTCGAACATGTCCAGGTCCAGCAGCCGGTCGCCGAGAAAGCTGCGACATTCGGTGGCGCGCTGGAGTGCCGTGTGAAGCTTCTCGGCCGCGCGATCGGGCAGCGGCTGGTCGGCCAGCGATTCCCGCAGCTCTTCGATGACTTCGAACAAATCCGTCTGCATCCGCTTCAGCCGCGTCATGGAATCGGTGAAGGGACGAATCCAGCGGGCCTCCACCAATGACTCCCCGGCCAGGCCCAGCAGGCGGTTCAGGTTCTCGGCGTTCAACCGCAGCACGCGCTCGTGATTGCCCGCCTGTTTCGGCGTGCCCGCGACGGCTTCCGCCTCCACCACGTCCGGTGCCGGCGGTGCGGGCTCCGGTGGTTGGGGAGGTGGTGGTGGCGGGCTGGGCAGGGCTGCCGAAGGTGGCGGTGCGGCCGGCGGGACCGCCGGAGGAGCGGGAGGCAGTGCGGCCGGTTCTTCGCGCGGGGCCGGTGGGGTGGCAGTGGCGGCGGCGCTGAGGTCGGACAAGAATTGCTGCACTTCGGCGGCATGGCTTTGCTCCCAGGTCGCCAGCCGTGGTTCATCCGTCATCGCAAGCTGGGACAGCAAATCCACGCCCTTCAGCAGCCGGTCGATGTGCGCGCGGCCGAGGGTCAGGGCGCCGCGCTGGGCCGCCACGAAGCAGTCTTCCATCGCATGGGCCACGCGCACGCCGACGGCGACGTTGATGATGCGGGCGGCGCCCTTGATGGAATGGGCGGCGCGCATGAGGTTTTCCAAAATGACCGGCGAGGCGTCGCCGCGCTCGATTTGCAACAGCCCCTCGGTCAGCGTGGCGCACTGGGATTCGGCCTCGACCCGGAACAGGTCGAACATCGAGAAGTTGCTCAAGTCCTCTGAGGCGCGCTTGTTCATGCCAGACTTTGGTTGAGCGCCGGGAAGAGCAGGGCGGAGTCGAGGTAAATTACGAGGCGCCCGTGCCACGTGAGCACGCCCTTGGTGTAGCTGGTGCCGGACTTGGACAGGGTGGCGGGCGGTTCGCGCAACTGGTCGGCCTCGAAGCGCTCGATGCCATGCACCTCATCGACGGGAATCACGAGCCGCTGCGACTCCCAACTGGTCACCAGCAGCCGTTGATACGCCAGTTGCCCGTGGTTGGGCGCAGGGGTGTGGGCGAGCCCGAGCACGCGCGCCAGCGAAACGCACAACAGCAGTTCGCCCCGCACATTCACGAGGCCGAGCAGCGACGTTTTCCGCCGGTGCGGCATGGAGTGGAGCCGGCGTTGTTCGGCGACCTCCTGAAACACCACCGTCGGGAGCGCGAGCCATTCCGGACCGATGCGGAACAACACGACCGAGAGGGTGCCCGGGCTGACCGTGAATTTGGGCCGGGCAAAATGCGCGGCCCATTCCTGCCGGTAGCCCGGCGTGAGGGCTCGTTCGAGCAGCAGGGCGCCCGCCTGCGCATACACCGGGCAATTGCGGCAATGCGTGTGTTTCGCCAGTTCCGGACACGAGCCGTCGCCGCGCACGCCGATCCGGCTCCAGCAATCGTCCACGCTGACCGGCAGGCCCGGCGTCGCGGTGGACGTCGTCAGCGGCAGTTCGGTTTCGGAGCGTTCAGTCACGGCACGTCAGGTTTCGAGTTGCAGGCGCTGGGCCCGGCGGCGCAGGTTGCGCGCCACGCCCGTCCGGCCTTCCTTCTCCGCGAGCAGCGCCATTTGCAGGAGCGACTCGTAGTGGTTCGGGTCCAGATACAGCGCCTTGCGATAAAATTCCCGGGCGGTCGGGCTGCCCTTGGCGTCGTGAATCACGCCGAGCAGGTAGAAGGCCTGCACGGAACCGCCATGCCGTTCGAGGTGCAGGTGGCACAGCCGTTCGGCTTCGGCCAGCTGGCCCGAATCGGCCAGTTCGCGCGCGGAATCCAGACTGGCGGCCGTGGCCGGCGCCGGCCGGGGCGGCGCGGGCACCGGCGGCGCGGCGGGCGCAGGCTTGAAGCCGGCCGGCTTGTGATGGATGCCGTGACGGTCATGCCGCGCGGTCGTCGGGCGCGGCCGTTGGGTCTGGTGTTCGTCCGTCCGGCGGCAGGCGAAGGCCATCGGGAGGTTGACGGTGGTGAAATGGTTTTCCAGTGCGAGCGGCACTTCGGCGGGACCGACGAACAGGGTTCCGCCCGGTGCCAGCAGTTTCTCCAGCCGGGTGAAGGCCTGCCGCTGCGTGGCACGATCAAAATAGATCAGCAGGTTGCGGCAGAAAATGTAGTCAAAGCGCAGGTTGTTCAGCGTGAATGTGTCGCCCAGCAGGTTGGCCTGCTGGAAAATCACGTTGTCGCGGATGTTGGGCTTCACCCGGTAACCGTCGCCTTCGGGGAGGAAATGGCGGTCGCGAAACTTCACATCCTGCCCGCGGAAGGAATTGCGCCCGTAAAGCCCGGCCATGGCCTTTTGCAGCATGCGCTCGCTGAGATCCACGCCGCTCACGGCAAACCGGTGGGGGGCGATGCCTGCGTCGAGCAGGGCCATGACGATGGAATACGGTTCCTCGCCGGATGAGCAGGGCAGGCTGAGGATGTTGACGCGCCCGGTCGGGTGGGCCGGCAGCCAGTCGGTTTGGATCATGCCGGTCAGCGCGCCGAAGGCCTGCCGATCGCGGAAGAACCAGGTTTCCGTAACGACGACCGCCTCCACCAGTTGATTCCACTCCTGCGCGGAGGTGTGCAACAGATGTTCGTATTCCGCCACCGACGCGACGGCCGCGGCCTGCATGCGGAGACGGACAATGCGCTGGAGCGAGGAACTGCCGATGGACTCGGCGTCCAACCCCATGCTTTCCCGCAGGCGTTGTTCAATTCGGTGCATTTGTCGCGGCGGCTGCCGGGGCAAACAACAGCCGTTGCAGTTCCTCAGGCAGCAATTTCTGCTCCTGAATCCACTGAATGACGCCGTGTTCATCCATCAGAATCGGTCCCAGATACGGCACTGAACCGGGCGGCAGCCCGGGCTGGATGAAATCAGACGGTTCCTTGCGCAGCACCGTAGTCGCATGTTCGGCAATGAGCCCCAGCAGCGGGGTTGGTTCGGCGCTGGCGCGGGTGCGCACAATCAGAATGCGCGTGCTCAGGCGTTCGGTGGCCGGCTGGCCGGTGGTCAGTTCTGACAGGTCCAGGGCCGGCACGGCCTGGCCGCGGTAGTTGAAGAGGCCGGCGATGCCGCGCGCGGCCCGCGGAATGGGCTTCAAGCTGACCATCGGAATCACCTCGACCACACGTTGCGCCTCAATGGCGTAACGGTCCGTCCCAATTTGGAACAGCAGGAATAACATGATTCAGCGCCCTCCGTCCGGCGGCGGTGCGGCGACGCCACACACCGGAGACACGCAAGCTGCCGTGTCTCCCGCGAACCCCGTGTCGGGCTGCCTTGGCTCAACCATTCGACCTCTCCGTGCCTTTTAATTTGAAGCGGGCGACGGCATTTTGCAAACCGCGCGCCGCCTCGTTGAGCTGCTCGATGGCGAGATTCGACTGGCGCAACGACTCGGCCGTCAACTGCGCGGCTTCATTTAATTGCGCCAGGGTTTCGCTGATCTGCTGGGCACCGGTGGCCTGCGCGTGCATGCCTTCATTGACAGTGTGGAAGCGCGGCGTCAGGGTCTGCACCTGGTGAATGATCTGGGCCAGATGCGTGCCGACCTGCCGGACTTCCTCCACGCCGCGCCGGACTTCCTCGGAAAACTTGTCCATGCCCATCACGCCCGCGGCCACGGCGGACTGCATTTCCTTCACCATCTTTTCGATGTCGTAGGTTGCGACGGCCGTCTGGTCCGCGAGCCGCCGGATTTCCATGGCCACCACGGCGAAGCCGAGGCCGTATTCGCCGGCCTTTTCGGCCTCGATGGCGGCGTTGAGCGAAAGCAGATTCGTCTGGTCCGCCACCTTGGTGATGGTGGTGACCACGGTGTTGATGTTGGCGGTTTTTTCGCTGAGCACCGCGAGCTTGGACGTGATGGAGCCCGAGGCGTCCATGATCTGCCGCATGGTGGACTCCATTTTGCCAATGGCGTTCTGGCCGGTGCTGGCCAGCTCGGCCGTTTCCTCGGACACGTTGCTCACCTCGTTCATCGTCTTCACCAGCTCCTTGGAGGTGGCGGAGATCTCCTTGGAGGTGGCGCCGATCTCGGCCGTCGTGGCGGCGATTTCGTTGGCGGTGCTTTGCTGTTCCTTGGCCGTGGCGGCGATTTCCGTGGCGGTGCTGTTCACTTGAATGCCCGAGCGCTGCACCTGTCCGACCAGCACGGAGAGCTCATCGGCCAGCTTGTTGAGGCCGTTGCCCACCACGCCGAATTCATCCTGCCGTTGCAGGTCGATGCGCCGGGTGAAGTCGCCGCGCTGCATCTGTTCCAGCGCCCCGACGAGCACCTGCATCGGCGTGGTCACGCTGCGCGACTGAAATCGTGCCAGCACAAAGGCGGCGATGAGGAGCGCCAGGCCGATGCCGATCTGCCAGTTGATGTAATTATGCGACGTGCCCAGCGCTTCGCTGGCCGCGGTCTCGGCGTTGGCGCCGAGTTCAGCCAGCAGTTTGTCCTGCTGCTCCTGCAGGACCGGGAAATTTTTGGCGTAATACGCCGCGGCATTCGTCGGGTCGGTGGCGCAGAGGGCAAGCACCTGCCGGTTGAAGGGCGTGAGGTTCTGTTGGGCGAAGTCACGTGCGCGTTTCAGACCGGCCAGCACCGGCGGGTAAGGCTGATACGCCGCCTGCATTTGATCGAGGGTGGCATTCAGGGCGCGTTCCTGTTCGTGGGTGCGTTTGCCGTCCGTATCGAGATCCCGCTGCAACAGCGCTGCGCGGCTGACATCAACGAGCCCGCGCAGGCCGGCTGCCACCTGTTCCTCCACCCGGCCGAGCGCGGTGCTTTGTTCTTCCGCCCGGGCGGCGGCGCGCTCCATCCAGAGGGCGAAACCGCTGCCCAGCAGCAGCAGGAAAATCAGCAAACCGACCGCGAGGTTGAGTCTTTGCCAGATGGACAAGTTGTTCATGATCGTTTGGAAGCCATCTCCGAGTTGTCGGCCCAATCTGACGTTGCCAGCCCTTGAAAACAAGGAAGTTCTGGGGCCGAAAGACGGCCTTTACGGGGCGGGCACCGCGGACCGCGCCAGCGCCAGTTGCCGGAAATCCGCGCGCAGTTTCGAGCCGAAAACGGCAATTAAGACGATGTCCACCAGAAAGCCCACGCCGCAGACGACGGATGGCAGGACCAGCACGAACAGGATGGTGGCGCCCGCGGCGAGGTGCGGCTTGCGCATGGTCAGGGCCAGCCACATTCCGAGCCAGCCCATCGCAAAGAAGTCGAGCACGCCCTCGAGCATGTAAAACAAGCCCACCACCCCCATCACTCCCAATCCGGGGAGCACGCCATTCAGCGGATCGGCATGCCGCAGCAAAATGTAAAGCGCGGCCAGCAGCGAACTGCCCGCCGCGAGCAGGCACGGCGGCAGGAAAACCCGTTTCAGCATCGCCCATTGCGCCCGGACGAGGTCGGCCGAGCTGACGGGCGCGGCCAGCAACAGTTCAAAGGCGCCCGTCCGCCGGCTTTCGGCAAAGAACCGCGTCGCCTGCACCGCGAAAAGGAGCTTCACGGGGAAGAACAGCATCCGGCCGTAGATCGCCACGATCATCAGTGTTTCCCACGATTGCAGATAGCCTATCGCCACCATGCCCAATGCCCACAACCCGGCAATGACCCACGCCGCGCCGCGGGCGAAGAGCGATTCGCCGATCACCCAGCGCAGCGGCTCGCGACCCAGCAGTTCGCGGCGGCGTTGCACGCGCGTTCCCGCGGCGCGCAGGCCGAGTCGCTCCAGGAGATTGCTCCGGTGCGTGGCCTGCGGACGATCCTGCCACGCACGCGGCAGGCGCCAGCTCGCCAGGCCAATCATCAACCACGCAATGCCGTGCGACACGCCGAGCGCCTGCCAGAACGCGTGCGGTTGCCGCGCGTAACGGGCGGACATCGCGCCCCAGTAGGCGTCCGCCGGACTGAACCCATGCAGCCATGCGGTGACGGCCGTCCCGCCGATCTGGTTGACCACCCTCTGTGCCATGGGCAGCACCACGCAGAGAAATCCCAGGATCGTTCCGGCCAGCAGCATGGCGCGGCCCGCCTGGTGGCTCAACGTGGAGGCCAGCAGGCCGGTGGCGAGCGAAAAGAACAGCAGGTTCAGCAGCGCGAGACTGATGCGCCACAGTTCGCCGCCGGTCACGCCACCGAGCAGCAGGGGCAGGGCGGCCGCTGGAATGATGGCCAGCAGGCCGTAACCCAGGTGGATGAATTGCGAGGCCAGCTTGCCCAGCACCACATCGTAGCCCTGCAAATCGGTCAGGAACAGCAGGCCGAGCGTGCCTTCGCGTTTTTCCTCGCTGATGCAATCCGCGGTGACAAACACGCCGGCCAGCAGGCACAGGGTGAAGGCGTAGCCCGTCATGATGCTGAAGAATGCGGAGCCCTGGCTGGCGCCGCGGGAGAGGAACATCATGAACGGCAGCACCACGCCACTGATCAACATCGCCACCGCCGCGACCACGAGCCGGATGTAGCGGTTGGCGTTGCGCCGCGCGCCTTCGCGGAGCTCCCGTTCAACGATGGGCAGAAACGTCATGGCGGGCGGTTCGAATTGCGGTTCAGGAATCCGTTGGCGTGTTCGTGCCGGAACCAAACAGGCGCTGCCACAACGAGGGCGGCGGCGTGTAGCGCGCGGTGGCCCGCGCCCGGAATTCCATTTCGAGCCGGGACTTGGCGTGCATCCCAAACAGCGCATCCACCGCCAGGCCGATGACCAGCCACGCGATGATGAAAAATCCCTCGGCCACATTCGGGCCCGGTCCCGAGAAACTGGCGATGGCGATGAACATCAGGAAGCCGGCGTAAAGAATCCACGGCAGCGCGAGAATGCGCACGACCGCGGCGGTGTTGGCGCGATTGGCGTTGCGCGCGGTGAGACTTTGCCACAGCCCCACGTAGAACAGCGCCGCCAGGTCGGCCACGAGCATGATCAGGCCGCACAACCAGGTGAGCAACCAGCTGCCTTCGTCGCCGCGCACGTCGCGGCTGGTCAGCCCCACCATGAGGAAAACCACCTCCAGGGAAATCACCGTCACCACCGGCCAGAGGAATTGGCGGCAGAGGGCGAGGAACTGCCCGCGCAAAATGTCCGCCACGTCCAGCGGCGTGGACAACAGCAGTTCGAGGGCGCCGATCCGCCGGTCCTCGGCCAGTTGCGCGCACACTTCGCCGGCAAACCAGCCCTTGAGAATCGTGTTCAGCAGAATCGCGGTGGCGATGTAAGTTGCCGGGTTCGTCCAGTCGTCCTTAAACTTCAGCCAGCCCCAAATCCAGCCGCAGCCCAGCACGCCAATGACCGCCCAGACCAGCGCGGGTTTCAAGCGCGAGCGCGCTGCCAGCCAGAAGAACGCGTTCACATCCAGCAGCCGTTGACGGAAGGCCTTGCGTTCCTTGCTGTCACCGAGCGTCCAGCGCAGCCAGCGGTCGCGCCAGCGCAGGCGGGCGACCGTGGCCGCCTTGTCCTGCCACGAACGCGGCACAATCGCGCACGACAACACCAGAAACAGCCAGGCGAGCCCGTGGGTGAAGGCAAGCGAGTTCAGGAATTCGCCGGCATGTCCGCGGTAAGTGGCGGCAAACGCGAGAAAGAACGCGTAGCCTGGGCTGGGAATCAGCAGCATCTGCGGCGGCTGCTGCCAGTTGTAATAGCCGGCGAGGATGGCGCCCATCAGTGGCAGCAGCCCGGCGAAGCCGAGCACGATGAACATGCACAACCCGGCGGCGTTGCGCGCGGATTTCGTCAATGCGGAGGCGAGCATGCCGGCGGCGAGCGAAAAGAACAGCGTGTTCAGCAGCACCGCGGTGACGCGCCAGAATTCCACCGCGGTCACGCCGCCCATGAGCAGCGGGATGGCCAGCATCGGCAGGATGGCCACCAGCCCGTAAAACGTGTTCAGCGAGCTGGCCACCAGCTTGCCCGCCACCACATCGAAGCCGCGCAGGTCCGTCAGGAACAGCAGGCCCAGCGTGCCGTCGCGCTTCTCCTCGGCCAGACAATCCGCCGTGGCCCGCGCGCCGGCGCCAAGGCAGAACAGTTGGGCAATGATGGTGAGCGCCACGAACATCACCATGCTCAGGGCAGCCGGCGGCTCGCGCCGCCACATCACGTAAATCCAGGTGCCGATGATGATGACGGCCAGCGCAATGCCGGACCGCAGCCAATACGTGCTGCGGCGGCGGGCGGCCACGCGCAATTCGCGGTCAACAATGGGCAGAAACGTCATGGGCAGTTGTGTTGCAGGGCGGGTGGGGGATGGTTTGGGGAGGCGCGGATCCAGTTGAGCAGGCGTTCCCGCCAGCGCCGGTCGCGCGTGCGAAATTCCCGATGCAGCCGTTCACTGGCCCAACCGATGAACAGGACATCTTTCACCACCAGCAGCGGCGGCGCGAGGAACGTCCAAATCTGAAGTCCCAATGCGCTGCCTGAGAGCAATGTGGGCAGCAAACAGAGGACAGCAAAGGGCGCCACGGTGACCAGGGCCACCGCGCCGCCAACGATGGCAAAGGAGCTGTGCAAACGCGTCGCCAGCCACAAACTTGCCATGCCCACCGCCAGAATGCCCAGCACCGTGTCCGCCGTGGCGCAGCCACCCGACAGCAGTTGCATGATTTCGTGGTGCGGGGACGCCTGGATGAACCCCACGATGACCAGAATGGCGCCGCCGAGCACGAGGTAAAGCGGCCCACGGAGCAACCGGACCAGTGCGAGCCGTTGTTCGCGGAGAATGCCGCGCGCGCCGACCGGCGTTACCAGCAACAATTCCAATTCGCCGCTCTGCCGGGCTTCAAACAGGAACCGGCTCGCCACGAAGGCAAACAACCCCTGGCTGGTCAGCGCAAACGCGAGCGCAAAGCCGGCGCCCGCCAGCGCGGAACCATACCGGAGGATGGCAAACACGCTGGCCAGCGAACCAAGAAAGGAAATGCCCGCCGCCAGCCACGCCAGTTTGCGCTGGCCGGGCAGTCGCAACATTGCCCGCGCCACCGGTGCGAAGGCGCGGCGCCGGTTCGCGCGGTTGAGCAGCACCACGCGGGTGGCGCCCACCAGCCGGCGCATCGCCGGCGCCCTGGCCTTCAAGGCCCGCGTCAGATGAATCTTCCGCCAGTTGCGTGCCAGCGCGTGGTGGGCGGCGAGCAGGAACAGGATTGTTTCGAGGAACGTGCTACCCAGCGCGCTCCAATACGTCAGCGGATCGGCCGTGTAGTTTGCGGCCCGGGCGGAAAGGAACGCGCCGATCGGGCTGAAGAAAAACAACGGCACGCGAAGCCACAGGAAGGTCGCTGCGCCCAACACCAGCGGTCCCAGGGTCAGGCCGGTCAGCACGCCCAGCGCGCCGATCATGGCGTGAAATTGACTGTGCGAATGCACGGAAATCAAAAGTCCCACGGCCAGCGCCAGCAACAGCGTGGTCAACAGAACCAGCGCCATGCGCGCCACTTCGCCGCCGGTCACGCCGCCGGCCACCAGCGGAAGCATCAGCAGCGGCGCCAGACCCAGCAGGGCGTAGAAGGCCACCAGCCCGGTCACGACGTATTTGCCGAGCACGACATCCAGCCCCTTCAACGACGTCAGGAACAGCAGCCCCAGCGTTCCCTCCCGGCGTTCGCGGCTGATGCAGTCCGCGGTGAGGAGGGAGGCGCTGAAGGCCAGGACGAGGCCCAGCATGGAAAGCATGTTGAACGAGCCGCGGCCCACCTGCGCAGGACTCACCGCGACCAGCCGGGCGTTGAACCATTGCAGGCACGCCATGACGGCGAAGCCCGCGACGATCGCGCGCAACCACCAGGTGCTCCGGCGAAAAGCCGCCACGCGCAGTTCGCGTCCTACGATGGGGAGCAAGGTCATGCGCAAATTTGTGCGCGAACCGGGCGGTGGCTCAAGCGCTTTCCGTCGCAAATTGCCGGCGCTCCAGCCGGATCCGCAGCCGCACCCAGAGAAAGCAGACAATCACGAGCTGCACCAGGAGGGACCGCAGCGCCAGCGGCACCGCGAGGCCCACCAGCAGCGTCAGCAGCAGCGCCGTGAGAAAATTGCGGCACACCAGCGAAAAGTAGAGGCCCACAACCGGCACCGTGATGAAGCGGACCGCCAGCCGCAGCATCGTCGGAAAATCATCGTCCATCCGGTGCAACGCGGTGGACAGGTAGGTCCAGCCCAGCAGCAGGAACACCATTGCCGGCAGGAACTGGCCCCACAAGCCGCGCAGCCGGCCGAGGATGATTTCCCCTTCGCGCAGCGGACTCACCAGGAGCAGTTCCAACACCCGCGACTCGCGTTCGCGCCGGAAGCTCAACGAGGCGTTGATGGCCATGCTGACTACCAACGTCCAGCCGAGGATGTCATGACAGGTGGCAAAGGAGCGGGTGTAAAAATTCGAGTCTGTGAGGAGCAGGCTGTAGGTCGAGATCATGGCGGCCAGCCAGCCCCACACCACCAGCCGTCCACTCCACGTGCGTTGCTCCAGCCAGCCCACGGGATTGTGCTCCAGCTTGTGTTTCATCCAGCGTCGCAGCAGGCCGAGCATGACCACCGGCGTGCACAGGCGCTGGCGCCACCGGACCAGCCACGGCGGCGGCGGCGTTTCCTGCCAGCGGCCCGCCATCAGTCGCGCCGCCGTCAGGAGCGCGAGGCCCAGCACCAACAAGGCCATCAGCAACGCGCTTCCGCTGGTGAACAAAATGGACCGAAACGTCGCCACCGAAGTCGCGCCGATCACCGGCCCAAAACCGCTGCGATAGTAAAACCCGCTCATGAACAGTGCAGGGTTCAGCCCCGCGGCAACCTGTGCGCCCACCTCCGCCCAGCTTTCCGAATTCCAAAAAGGATTGCCCGGGAGGAACACGGTGAGTGCGCCGCCGAGTCCCACGCAGAACAGGAAGGCCAGGCCGCCGGCGAACAGATACGCCAGAATCAGGGCCCGCACCCACGACCGGCTCAAGGCCGATGCCAGCATGCCGGCCGTGAGCGCCAGCACAATGGCCCCGGCGTTCAACAGCAACGAACTCGCCGCCTGCTGCCAGCTCACACCACCCATCAGCAGCGGCAGAGTGACGATCGGCACGGCCGCCGCCAGCAGCGATGCCGCCCGCAACGCGTGCGTCAGGCCTTTGGCCATCACGATGTCATGCGCCCGCAGCGGGGTGAGAAACAGCAGTCCCAATGTGCCTTCGCGGCGTTCGCGGCTGACACAGTCCGCCGTCAGCAACGGCACCAGCACCCAAATCGCCAATTGCAACGTGCCGTGCAGTGCGGTGAACAACCGGCCGCCGTCCTCGGCGCGCAGCCGGTGTCCCAGCGTCAGGAAAATCGCCGCCCCCAGGACTGCCCCCGCTCCCAGCACGCGCAGCCAGTAGGTGAAATCGTGCCGTGATTCCGCCCGCAGCTCGCGGATCAAAACGGGCAGGGCATTCATGGCTTCAGGCAGGGTAACGACGGTTTGCTCCGGAGCCTAATTCGGAGCCGTCGTCTGACAAGCTTGAATGAGCGGCGGGGGGGCGCCAAATTGCGCGAGTTGCCCAATCACCGCCCGTCTCCGGGTGCGCATCAGGCCACTTGAATGACGTCCTTAGCCGCGCTGGTAGTTGGCCGGGCACCATTGAAAACCGATCGCGCGCAGACGAACCTGTGGCATGAAACCCGGTGAAATCATGATGCCAGAATTGTCCGTTGCGCTCGTCATCCGGGTGAGCGGTGGGGAACACTTTGAAACCGCGCCGTGCACGCACACGGGTGATTTACAAACCGGTTTGCAGGCAGCGGACGCCGACGACCTTGAGCCGTGCCATTGCACGCGCGCTTTCACGCATCCATTCAGCCTGCCGGACGTGAGCCGCTTCGGTGTCCGTCTGCCGCAGTGACACATTGTGCGCGGCTGAACTTGCCGAACCAGGGCGCGGGCTTATGTTGACTCAGGCCGATGTGACTCAGGCGGGAAGCAAAAGCGACCCAGCGGATGCCCGATAGCCACATCGGCCGAGTGCTTTTCCTGGCCGGCCGCTCGCGCCGGTTCATCTGTCGTTGGGCTTTGACGTTCGCTGGTCCGCCAGCCAATCCAACACAGGCTGCACGAGTTCATCGAAGTGATACGGCACGGTTTCGTGGGTTGCCCCGGCAATCGTGAGCAGCGTGCTGCGCGGCGCGGCCCGGGCGAACAAGGCGCACACGTCGGCCGGCGGCGCAATGTCGTCTTCGGCGCCGGCGATGAACAACGCCGCCACGGGGTCGCGCGCCAGCACATCGATCGGATTCAATTCCGCCGGCCCGACTCCGAGAATGCGCGGCAGTTGTTTCAGGCCGGCCCTGGGAAAAATGCGCGGCAGGCACGGTGCATACTCCGCGCAAATGTTCAGCACTGCATTGGACAGCATGGCGTATGGCGCGATGGCGACGACGCGTCCGACCCGCGGGTCCGTGGCCTTCCACCGCAGCGCGAGCGCGGCGCCGTAGGATTCCCCGAGCACCGCCACGGGTGCGGGCGCGGCCGCGTGCCGGGTGAGTTCGTCCAGCAATTCGCGCAAGTCATTGGCTTCCCGCACCCCGAAGAAAATTCGTTCGCCGCTCGAGGCGCCGTGGCCGCGCAAATCCACCAGCACGGTTTGTCACCCATGTTCCGCCAACAGCAGGGCCCACGGCAGCATCGCGAACTGTGCTTCGCCGTAACCATGCAGCAGCACCACCGTGCCGCGCGGCGACCGGCTCCAGGTGTTCGCCGCCCCGGGAACCTCGGCGTCGAAATTGTATTGCGCCCGCTCATGCCGGGCAGCGGTCCAGTTGCTGCTGGTGACCGTCAGCCGGTAATCGGCCGGCGGGACAATGCGGTATTGCAGGCGTGCGGGCGGTGGACCGACTTCGATTTCCTGCGGTGGGAAATGGGTCAGCAATTTGTCGTCAAAAGCGAGAAAGACGCGGGCTTGCGGAGCCAGCCACGACGGATAGGTGTTCGGGGCCTGCACCATGCGCCGGGCGACATAGCCGCCGCAGCCGGTGGCGGTCAGCGCGACGCCCAGCGTGGCCAGCCCGCGCAACATCCAACTGCGCCGCGGCGGAAGCAAACGAAGGAGACGGCGGATGGCGGCGATGATTGGAAACTTCGCGAAGCGGCAACCTTGAGCCATGGTGCCGCGAAGCTAGTCGCGTTGCGCTTCCCGGGCAAGCGGGTCGCGCAATGGCGGTCGTTGCCGTTCAGTTCAAACCGGAGCGGGGGATTCCCATCGATGCAACGCGCGGGTGTAATCGCGGCACAGACGTTCCCACCGGTGGCGGTCCCGCGGATGTATTTTGCGCCCGCACAGGCTCAGAAACGAACTGATCCAGTGACTCTCGGCCAGCACGCGCAGCCGCTGACGACGGCGTGTGGCCATTTCCGGACGTGAAGACGGTGACGGCGAAGCCGGAGACGAAGATCGATTGGCATGCATTGCTCTGTATTTGCGGCGCGGCCCGCCGGCGGGCGAACCCTTGCCTGCAAAATTGAAAAGCAGTTCTCAGTCCAACCACGGCCGCGTGCCCGGAGCCACATTTTGTTCGCACCGCTGGCAAAATTCGGGTGGCCGCGATTTTGAAGGGAGAATTACGACGTTCAGATGCGATGGGGTTGATGCCAGATGGAAGAAGCCGCGCGAGACGCGGCTGGGTCGAACACGGTCTGGCCGGGGGCAGGGAACGGGCGCATCTCAGTGTGTTGCACAGTCGCTCCCCCCGGCAATTTCATTGGCACCCGGCTTCAGCCGGGTGGATTCATGGACGACGGCGGAAAAACAGTTTCAACCACTTATGCCAGGCTGAAGCCAGATGCCAATGGGAGCGTGCGCGAAACGGAGATGCGCCGCAGGGAGCCGAGCGAGGATCGGTGACTCGCGGTGGTATTGCCTGCTCCCAAGTCTGCGATGCCTCGGCCGCGCCCGTTATTGCCGACGGCGGCGGCTTCACCGCGCCGCGGTTCATTCGCCGTTTCACGCGTCCAGCCTGTGCAAAATGTCGCTGATCAGCACCGCCCCCGGGTTGGCCAAAACGGCAGCCACGGGGCAGGGTCGCCCCAACCTCTTGTTGCAGTGGTGGAAAGAGTGGAGCCAATGGTCGGGATTGAACCGACGACCTACGGTTTACGAAACCGTTGCTCTACCACTGAGCTACATTGGCTTCAGCACTGTCGGAGCCGGTGTGGATGAACCCGCCCCATGCCGACCCGAGCGGGACGGCGCCCGTAGGTAACCCGACTTCACCTTGTCTCGTCAAGTTGAACATTCCGGCCATGGCGTGTGCGCGGCTGGAGTCAACCGGCCTGGCGCCGGTCCGCGTTCTCAGCGGCCGGCTTTCAGCTTGCGATAGCGACGGATGAGATTGTTGGTGGAGCTGTCGTGTTGCAGCGGCGGCGTGGTTTTGCTTTCGAGTTCGGGCACGATGCGTTGCGCCAGGGCCTTGCCCAGTTCCACGCCCCATTGGTCGAACGGATTGACGTTCCAGATGGCGCCTTGGGTGAACACGATGTGTTCGTAAAGCGCCACCAGCGCGCCGAGGATTTCCGGCGTGAGCCGGTCGGCAAGAATCAAGTTCGATGGGCGATTGCCTTCGAACACACGATGCGGCACCAGCCAGGCCGGCGTGCCTTCGGCTTTGACTTCGGCGGTGGTTTTCCCGAACGCCAGCGCTTCGGCCTGCGCCAGGACATTGGCCAGCAGGAGATCGTGATGGCGCCCGAGCGGCGTGAGCGCCTTCGCAAAGGCGATGAAGTCGCACGGAATGAGCCGCGTGCCCTGATGAATCAACTGGTAGAACGAGTGCTGGCCGTTTGTGCCGGGCTCGCCCCAGTAAACCGGGCCGGTTTGGTAATTCACCTGGCGCCCGGCCAGCGTGATGGATTTGCCGTTGCTCTCCATCGTCAACTGCTGGAGATACGCGGGGAAACGTTTCAGATAGTTTTCGTAAGGCAGCACTGCGATGGTTTCGGCGCCCAGAAAATTCGTGTTCCAGAGGCTCAGCAGGGCCATCAGCACGGGGAGATTGCGTTCCAGCGGAGCCGTGCGGAAATGCTCGTCCATGGCGTGAAAGCCCTTCAGCAGCGCGCGAAAATCCTCCGGTCCGATGGCCAGCATCGTGGACAGACCAATCGCCGAATCCATCGAGTAACGTCCGCCCACCCAGTCCCAAAAGCCGAACATGTTGGCAGTGTCGATGCCGAAGGCGGAGACTTTTTCCGCGTTGGTGGAAACGGCGACAAAGTGCCTGGCCACGGCTTTTTTATTGCCGCCCAGCCCCTTCAACAACCAGTCACGCGCACTGCCGGCATTGGTCATCGTCTCCTGCGTGGTGAATGTTTTGGAGGAAACGATGAACAGCGTTTCGGCCGGATCCAGATCGCGCGTGGCCTCGACGAAATCGATGCCGTCCACGTTGGAAACGAAGCGGAACACGAGCCGGCGGTCGCTGTAATGTTTGAGCGCTTCATACGCCATGACGGGGCCGAGGTCCGAGCCGCCAATGCCGATGTTCACGAGATTGCGAATGCGCTTGCCCGTGTGTCCCTTCCACGCGCCGCTGCGAACGCGCCGGGCGAAGGCGGCCATCTTGTCGAGCACGGCGTGGACCTCCGGCACGACGTTCCGCCCGTCCACGAAAATTTTTGCCGTTTTCGGCGCGCGCAACGCGACATGCAGGACGGCGCGGTTTTCGGTGACATTGATTTTATCGCCGCGGAACATGGCGCGCAGTTTGCCGCTTAAATCCGATTCTTTGGCGAGGCGCAGAAGCAATTTGATCGTTTCGCTGGTGACGCGATTTTTGGAGTAGTCGAGAAACAAGCCGGCGGCTTCGGCGGTCAGACGTTCGCCCCGTTGCGGGTCGCGGGCGAACAGTTCACGCAAGTGCACACGACGCATTTGCGCCTGATGTTTCGTCAGGGCTTTCCAGGCGGGGCGCTGGGTCAACGAGGGCTGGGTCTTTTTCATATACCAAACTTGTCGCTCACGAATACCGAACCCTGCCCGGACAGTCCACCTTGTTATGGCGCGCCCGGCCGCGACAAGGGATGTTGTGTGCGGTCGAGCGCGGGCAGACGGCGAAATTTCGACGCACAATTCTGGTCGATTTGCCGGCCGGATGGACTAGGTTCGGGCATGATTTTGGTGACCGCGAATCAGGCCAGGCAACTGCTGTTCCTTGGTTACATCGGGACGGTGACGCGGGAGGAATTGCGCCAATGCCGCGCTGATCTCGAAGCCGAACTGGCCCACCTGAAGCCGGGCTTCCAACTATTGGTGGATCTCACGCACCTCGCCGCCATGAGCACTGCGTGCACGGACGAAATCGGGCGCAACATGGAGATGCTGGACCGGTGCGGCGTCGGGCTGGTGGTGCGGGTGATTCCCGATCCCTACAAGGACATTGGGATGAACATCCTCACGCTTTTTCATTATCCGCACCACCCGCGCGTGATCACCTGCGACAGCATGGCGGAGGGCGCGCGGGCGGTCTGGCTTTGAACCGGTGCGCGGCACGGATTTCTTCGCGGCCTGCCGGGCGCGGCATGAAGTGATTGCAGTTTGACGTGCCGTGGTTTTGACTGGGCCCATGTCGTCAACACGCTCCACCCTCGACACCACCTTCATTCCGGCTGCCGACCCGTCTTCGCGGGCCTTGTGGATCATGCTGCATGGGCTGGGTGACAGCGTGGACGGTTACCGCTGGATGCCGGGGGTCTTTGAACTGCCGTGGATGAATTACCTGCTCGTCAACGCGCCGGACCATTACTTCAGCGGCTTTTCCTGGTTCGATTTTGAAGGCAATCTCGTGCCGGGCGTCGAGCGCAGCCGGGGGCTGCTCTTCAAAATGCTGGATGCGCAACGCGATGCGGGCTTCCCCAGCGGACAAACCATCCTTGGCGGCTTTTCGCAGGGCTGCCTGATGTCCATCGATGTTGCCTGCCGCTATCCGCAACGGCTCGCCGGTGTCGTGGGCATCAGCGGCTTTGTGTGCGAACCCGAAAAGCTCGTGCAGGAATTGTCGCCCGTCGCCCGCGAACAGAAGTTGCTGGTTACCCACGGCACGCACGATTCATTGCTGCCCATTGACGATGTGCGTGGCCAGGTTCAGACGCTCCAGGGTGCCGGGCTGAATATTCAATGGCACGAGCTGGCCAAGGAACACACCATCGCCGGCTCGGTCGAAATCAATCTGATTCGCGATTTTGTGGTGGGCTGCTTCGGGCGCTAGAAAAAGCGCCTCCATGCCCGGGCCGGCACGTCTTCGTCCGGTGCCTACTGGGCGAACCAGATTTGCTGCGGCCGGGCCAGCGGTTTGGGCGTCCACACCAGGGCGCCATCCACGGCGGCGCGCATCCGGGCGAACCACCACGCGGCCCGCTCGGCGCGGTTTGGCGTCCGGCCGGGCAGGGTCGTCCGGCGGGCGCCGTTCAATCCGAGTTCGAGCTGTTCGGTGGCAATGCGGTTGTTGTTCATAACGCCACCAGTCTCGCTGAAGGGGTGGGACATTCACGGACCCAGCGAATAACTTTTCGGGAGTATGTATTTAACGCAAACGAGCCGCCACGTTGGCATTGTGGATCGTTTGGATAGTTCAAATGCTCGAAGATTTCGGATAACAACCTTCGGGGGCTGCGGCCTGAGGTGCTAATTTGCGTTATCTACATACTCCCGGAAAATTCGAAACGGTGCCGGCCCGGCCGGTCCGGATCCAACGGGCGCCGCGTTCCGGCCGCGAAAATCACTCATCCGAGATGCGGCGGCGAAAGGCCTTTTTCGTGGCGTGCTGGCGTTTGGTTTCCACGTTGCGGGCGCGCGCGGCGAGACTGGGGCGACGTTTCTGGCGGCGCAGTTTTTCGCGTTCGGCCTGCCGGGCTGCGGCGGCAGCCTGGCGGCGTCCGGCGATTTTATCGAGCAGCAGCTTGCGGGCGATGAAGCGGTTGAGCCCCTGCTGGCGCGTGTCCTGACATTTGACCTGAATGCCGGTCGGGCGGTGGAGCAGCATGACGCACGTGGCCACCTTGTTCACGTTCTGGCCACCGTGGCCGCCGGAGCGGACGAAGGATTCCTCGAGGTCCGTTTCGTGCACGCCCAGCGCGGCCATGCGTTGCGCAAGCTGGCCTTCCTTTTCGAGGCTGACGGGGAATGCGCCCATAGTGACTAGGTGCCGCATTGCGCGCGGTGGCGCAAGGCGTGATCCACCAGCACGAGCGCGGTCATGGCCTCGACCATGACCACGGCGCGCGGCAGCACACACGGATCGTGCCGGCCGCGGCCTTTGAGGGTGGTATTTTGGCCGGACACATCCACCGTGTCCTGCTCATGCATTACGGTGGCCACGGGCTTGAACGCGGTGCGGAAGTAAATTGTTTCGCCGTTGGAAATGCCGCCCTGCACGCCGCCCGAACGATTGCTCATGGTGCGCACGTGGCCGCCGACGTTGCGGAATGGGTCGTTGTGTTCGCGCCCGGTGAGCAGCGTGCTGCCAAAGCCCGAGCCAATCTCGAAGCCTTTGGTGGCCGGCAGGCTCAGCATGGCTTTCGCGAGGTCCGCTTCGAGGCGGTCGAACACGGGTTCCCCCCAGCCGGCGGGCACCTTGCGGGCCACGCACTCAACGACGCCGCCCACGGTATTGCCCTCGTTCCGCATCGTTTCGATCAGCGCAATCATCCGTTCCGCCACGGCGGCGTCCGGGCAGCGCACGATGTTCGACTCGACCTGGGCGAACGTGACGTGTTCGCGATCGATGGCGGCAGCGATGTCCTTCACCGATTGCACGTAGGCGAGGATCTCGATGCCGAAGTGCTGGTGGAGAATTTTTTTTGCAATTGCGCCGGCGGCGACGCGGCCGATGGTTTCGCGGGCGCTGGTGCGGCCGCCGCCCGGCCAGGCGCGGATGCCGAACTTGGCCTGATACGTGTAATCCGCGTGTGACGGCCGGAACTTGGTCGCCATTTCGTTGTAAGCCTCGGAACGCTGGTCCTCGTTTTTCACCAGCAGGCTGATGGGCGTGCCGAGTGTTTGCCCTTCGAATGTGCCGGACAGGATGGTGACGGTGTCGGTTTCCTTGCGAGGGGTGACGATTTTGGATTGCCCCGGCCGGCGCCGGTCGAGGTCTGGCTGGATATCCGCCTCCGTGAGCGGCAGTCGGGGCGGGCAGCCGTCCACAACCACGCCCACGCCGCCGCCGTGCGATTCGCCCCAGGTGGTGACGCGGAAAAGCTGGCCAAAGGTGTTTCCCATGCCGCAAGGGTGCGGAAAAATTGCGGGCCGGTCAACCGACGGCATTGCCCGGCTCCGGGGCGGTGGGACGCCAGCCTTGCGCGCCGTCCGATTCGCCGGACACTGTGGGCATGGACATCAAGAACTTGAACGACGTTCCCGCCTTCATCACCAGGGACGGTTCAGAAATCCGGGAGTTGCTGGCCCATCGAAATTCCGTCATCCGTCACCAGAGCCTGGCCGAAGCCCGGCTGCCCGTAGGTGGCAGCACGCAGGAACATTATCATCCCCGCGCCGAGGAAATTTACTTTATCACGAGTGGCACGGGGCGCCTGCGGATGGAAGGCGAGGAACGCGACGTGCGGGTGGGTGATGCGATCGCCATCCCGCCTGGCCGGCGGCACAAGTTGTGGAACACCGGGAGCGAAACCTTGCGCCTGCTTTGCTGCTGCGCCCCGGCTTACGAGCATGACGACACGGTCATCACGGAGCCGGCCAGGCAAGGGTGAGCCATGGTTTGGCCAAAAGTGGATTGACCTGCGCGCGGCGAGGGGCTTTGCTCCCGTCATGCGTTTGACGATTCAACTCCTTGCGGTGGCGGCACTGGCGGCGGTTTCTGGTTGCGCCAGCAAAGCGCCAAAGTTTGCTGACGGGCCGGGGACCGGTCCATCCGCGGCCGGTAACGCTCCCATCGTCAAGCCTTCGGACATGCTGGCCGGCAAGGTGATTGCCTTCAACGTCGTGGGGCGCTTTGCCGTGTTGAATTTCCCCGTGACGCGCATGCCGGCCGTGGGGCAGAAGCTGTTTGTTTACCGCGACGGCTTGAAAGTGGGCGCCGTCAAAATCACCGGCCCGCAAAAGGATGACAACATTGTCGCGGATCTTGCGGACGGCGAAGCCAAACCCGGGGATGAGGTGCGTGACCGGTGATGTCGCTGCGGGCGCGCCAGCCGGAGCGGCTGGTCAATCTTCCTCGCCGCGTTCCTTCAGCGGTTTGACCGTTTTGGGCAGGGCTTGTTTCTGGTAGGGGGAATGCAGGTTGAAATAAATCCCGCACAGCGGCCGCGGGGAATCACTCTGGCTCAAAATCACCGTCACTTGACCATCCAGCGCGATGCCGTGCCGCATGCCCTCGCCGCGGGTTTCATACGCGCGAATGGCCTTTTTCATCAGGGAGCGCAATGACTCCTCGAATTCGCCCGACGACTTCTCGAGGCAGACGATGAACTTGTCGTAAGCCTTGAGCGCGGCGGCCATTTCGGTTTGAAACTGGTCAACGGTCACGGGCACACCATACGTTCAACCGGCGGAAGGGCCAAGCGAAAGGAGCAGGGCGCTTCCGGCCGGGATTAAAAATTCGGGTTCCGCGCGAAGGCGTGTTCCGCCACCGGCCGCCCGCCGATGAGATGCTCCTGGATGATGCGCTCCAGCACGGCCGGCGTGCAGGTGTGATACCAGATTCCCTCGGGATAAACGACCGCGATCGGTCCCTGGGTGCAGACGCGCAGGCAACTGGCCTTGCTCCGAAAGACCAGCGGTTCGGGGCCGTCGAGCTGGAGCTCCTTCAGCCGCGCCTTGAGGAAATTCCACGAGGTCAACGTCTGCTCGCGCGGCGCGCATTTGGGCTCCGCGGCATCCGTGCAGAGGAAAATGTGCCGGCGATATTTTTCGATTCCGAGCGCGGCGACAGCTCCGTTCAATTGTTCGTTTGCGGCCATGAACAGCCCCGTCATGGTTTCAGCGTCCCGGGCGAACGCCAACTCGAAAATCATCAATGATGCCGCGTGAGAATCAACCCCACGACGCCGCCCACGGCGAGGATGGACCCGACGGCGGCGCGCGGGCGGACGCGTTCGCCCTCAAAAACCCGCGCCATGGGAATAACGAGGATGGGCGTGGTGGCCACGATCACCAGCACCTGCGCCGCGGGAATGCGCGCCAGCGCCCATTGCATGCAACTGACGCCGAGGGTTTGCCCGGCCAGACTGTTGCCGATGATCCAGCCCCAGGCCCGGCGGCGTTCGGGAGTGGCCATCGCCAACAGTGGCCCCGCCGTTGTGGAGCGGTTCCTGGACTGGCGCAGCCGCAGCGCCAGGTAGAACAGCAGCGAAACCCCCAGGCCGCCCAACATGCGTTGAAAACCGGCTGTCAGGCCATCCAGGTTGGTTTGGTGGGCGTGCAGGATTTCATAAGCCTTGCGGCTGATCACCGCGCCGGCCGCGGTTGCCGCGGCGCCAAAGGCGGCCAGGGCCATTCCCGGCCCGAGCGTGCGCGCGTGCGACCGCACTTCGTCGAGCGTGCCCAGCGCGGTGACCACGCCGGCCAGGATGGTGATGCTTAACACGCCCTGGAGCAGGGAGAACGTCGTGCCGAGCCACAGCCATTCAATCAAGGCGGCGAACACGGCCATCAGGCATTGAACGCATAGCGAGGCGATGCGCGGTCCCAGCATCGGCAGGGCATGGTAAATGGCAAAGTCGCCGAGCCCGACCCCGATGGCCCCGCTCAGGGCGAACCAGCCGACCACCCCGCCGCTCAACCCGGCGCCAAACGTGAAGGCAAACAGGCTGAGAAATACGGTGGCCAGAATGACGCGCCAGAAGTTGGCCTCCAGCGAGCCGGCCAGCTTCGCGGCGCGGTGGCCGAAGATGACCGAGGTGGCAAACAGCGCGGCGGTGAGGACGGCGAAGATCATTCAGGTCAGCGTGCGCACCGTCTCCACCCGCACAATGAGCCATTGGCCGTCGCTCTTGCGGAAGTAAAACTTCAATTCCTGCACGAAGAAATCACGATCGCCGGCCAGGCGAGCCTCCCCGGTCAAATCGACCGTGGCCGACGTCCGGTCGGGCGCGAGTTGAATGTTCAGATCCACGAATTTGACCTGCAGCCCGGGCAACGTCGTGCGGGCACCGAGCGCCGCCTGGGTCAATTCATCGCGGCCGCTGAAGGTCTGGCGCGGGTGCCCGGGCGTGTCCACGCTGATTTCCACCCCGGGCGCAAAGTAACCGCCCAGTTGCTGCACGTTGGCGATGCGCGCCAGCTGGCCTTCCTGCGATGTGAAGGAGACCAGCGCGGCCACCTTGGTGAGATGTTTGCGAATGATGGTTTCCGGACCCGGGAAGAGCACGGTCCACAGCCACACGCCGAGGCCGATGAACGCCGCCAATAGGACCAGCCGCAAGGTCAGTTTCATAACATGATTTTCCCGAGAATGCGCTCCCGTTTGGCAATCCCAAACGTGTGATCCTGCATCGGCATGGAGCGGTTGTCGCCCACCACGAAATATTCATCCGCGCCAAGCGTGACCGGTGCCCGCTCCCAGTCCGAAACCAGCTTCAAATACGGTTCGTCAAGCGGTGTGCCGTTCACCACGATGCGGCCGCGCTGGAACGCGATGGTTTCGCCCGGCAGGCCAACCACGCGTTTCAGCAGCATCACGCTTTTCCCGGCGAACCGGATGCCGACCACGTCCCCGCGTAGCGGCTCGTGCCGCCAGTAGGCGAGCCGGTTCAGAAAGTTGACACTGTGATTGTGATATGTCGGCTCCATGCTGCCGCCCTGCACGCGGATGGGCAGAACGCAGCCCTTGAAGACCAGAATCGTCACGGCCGCCAGCACGAGGCCGCGAACCAACGTGACGCGCGGGTTGCGGCCAATGGTCAGGCGGCGCAACCAGCCAATGGTTTGCTGGGATGGGGAACTCACCGAGCGCTGTGTGGTTAAATACCGTTACCCGCTGAGAGTTGCGCCCCGGATGCATTGACTCAAGCCCCGAGTCGGGCTGGGGCGGCGCGGTTCAGGTTAGCTTTTGCCGGTCGATGAGGATGGCGGCATGGTGGGGTTCGGTGGTGTTGGTGGCTGGGTGAGCGAGGTCAGGTCGTCATCGTCCGGGATTTCAAGCGTTTCGGCAAAGTCCCGGCCGCTGCGTTCGAGAATCTTCCGCACCTGGGGCGACACCCATTTGCGCGGCCGCTGGCTGTGCTCCTGGGCGGCCTGCCTGAGACGGTAATGGCCCAGCCCATCGGTTTCGATGAGCCCTTCCTCCAGCAAGCGGGAGATGACCGGATAGGCCCATTGGGGTTCCTCCCGAAACCGCCGCTTGCCGCCGGCGCGCCGGGCGATTTCACGCGCGGACAGATAGTGCCGGGGCCAGCTTCTCAAATAATCGCAAATCTGACGTTCGTCGGAATCCATGCAATGGTGGGGACTCGGGAATGCTTCCGGTGCCGGGCGAATTGATTCGGCGCGTAATGCCGTAATCCGGTGCGGTGGACAAGCACAATCGGTGGTCGGTTAGAGCTGCTTGGCGATGAATTGTTCGAGCTTCACGGTGTCGGCCGCGAACAGCCGGATGCCTTCGGCGGTCTTTTCCGTCGCCATGGCGTTCTCATTCATCAGCCAGCGGAAAGACTTCTCCGTGACGACCAGCCGGGACATGTCGCTTTGTCGGGCAGTTTCGGGACTCAGCTTTCGCGCCACGGTCCCGGAGCCCTGCTGCAATTCGCCGAGCAGGGCCGGGCTGATCGTCAGCAGGTCGCAGCCGGCCAGTTCGAGAATTTCCCCCTTGTTGCGGAAGCTCGCGCCCATCACCTCCGTCGGGTGACCGAACTTTTTGTAGTAGGTGTAAATCTCCTTCACGGAGGTCACGCCCGGATCGTCCGCCGGCGCGTAAGCCTGATTCGTTTTGGCCTTATACCAGTCGAGAATCCGGCCGACAAACGGCGAGATCAACCGGGCGCCGGCCTCGGCGCAGGCGACCGCCTGGGCCAGGGAGAACAGCAGCGTCATGTTGCAGTTGATGCCGTCGCGTTGCAGCACCTCCGCGGCGCGAATGCCCTCCCAGGTGGAGGCAATCTTGATCAGGATGCGTTCCCGCGGGATGCCGTGCTGCGCATACAACGCGATGAATTTATTCGCCTTCTTGACGAGGCCGTCCGTGTCGAAGGACAGGTTGGCGTCGGTTTCCGTGGAAACGCGGCCGGGCACGATCTTCAGAATCTCCCCGCCAAACAAGACCAGCAGCCGGTCCACGATTTCCTTCACCAGTGCGTCGCCCGCAAGGTTCGTTTGCCGGGCATCGGCCATGGCCTTTTCGAGGACGGGCGCGTATTCCGGCATGGTGGCCGCCTTCAGGATCAGCGACGGATTCGTGGTCGCATCCTGCGGCGCATATTGTTTCAGCGTGGCGAAGTCACCGCTGTCGGCGACGACGGTGGTGAACTGCTTGAGTTGATCGAGTTCGTTCATACGGCATCAGATCAGAATTCGGCATTGACCGGACAGGCCCATCATCGGCCCGTTGCGCGGTGAGCGCAACCCTGCTGTTCGCACAGCGCAGGCTGGCAATCGCCCGCGCGAACCCTAAACTGACGGCACATGGCAACCCCTTGGGAAACGGTGCAGCAACAATTGTCCGCCGCGCCGCGCCGCTGGCTCGTGACCGGCGCCGCGGGCTTCATTGGTTCGCACCTGGTGGAATGTCTGCTGCGGCTCAACCAGCACGTGGTCGGGCTCGACAACTTTGCCACCGGCAAACCCGCGAACCTCGATGAAGTGCGCGCCGCGCTCCCGGCCGCACAGTGGGCCCGCTTTCAACTGCAGCAAGGCGACATCTGCGAGCCGGCAGACTGTCAGCGCGCCTGCGCGGACGTCGAACTGGTCCTGCACCAGGCGGCGCTCGGCTCCGTGCCGTGGTCGCTGCACGATCCGCTCCGCACGCACGCCAGCAGCGTGACCGGTTTTCTCAACATGCTCGTGGCCGCCCGCGATGCCGGTGCCCGCCGGTTTGTTTACGCGTCCAGCAGCGCCGTCTATGGCGATTCCGTCGAACTGCCCAAACGGGAGGACCACATCGGCCAGCCGCTTTCGCCTTACGCGGCGGCCAAGTGGATGGATGAAATCTATGCCGGCACCTTTGCCCGGGCCTACGGGATGGCGACGGTCGGGCTGCGTTACTTCAACGTCTTCGGCCCGCGGCAGGATCCCCGCAGCGCCTATTCCGCTGTCATTCCGCGCTGGGTCGCGGCGCTCGTCCGGGCGGAACCGGTCTTCATCAACGGCGACGGCCACACCAGCCGCGATTTTTGCTACGTGGCCAACGTGGTGCAGGCGAATGTGCGCGCGGCGTTGACGGACAATCCGGCCGCCCTGAATCAAATCTACAACGTGGCCGTGGGCGAGCGAACCTCGCTGAACGAACTGTTCGCCGCCCTGAAGGCGGAACTGGAAACGCGCGGCGTCGCGGTGGCCGGCGCGCAGCCAGCGCATCAGGAATTTCGGGCCGGGGACGTGCGGCATTCGTTGGCCGACATCGCGAAGGCGCGCCGGCTGCTCGGCTATGAGCCGGCGTTCAACCTCGCGGCCGGACTCAAACCCGCGATGGACTGGTATCTGAAGAACCTGCGGTGAACACCGTCGGCGCCGCGGCCATTCATCCGTCGGAACGCATGGGCCAGTGGGCGGCGACCATGGCCTTGTAGCCGCCTTCAATCGAAGCGCAATTCCAATACCCCAAACGGCGCGCGGCGGAAGCGGTCAACACCGAGCGGAACCCGCCCCCGCAATACATCAGAATTTCCGTGTCCGGATTGGGAAATTGCTTTTCCAGGTCGCGCTCCAGGATGCCCTTGCCGAGATGCACCGCTTCGCTCGCGTGTCCCTTCTGCCATTCGTGATCCTCGCGCACGTCCAGCAGCACGCACTTCGGATTGGCCGCCAGACGGCGCTGTGCCTCTTCCACGGAAATCTCCTTCACAAACAGGCGCTCCTCGTTGACCAGCTTCAGAAAACCGGGTGAATGATCCATGGCGGAAAAGTAAACCCGGTCCGGGTGCGGTCAACGCCAGAGTCGGTCAGAATCGGACCGGGTGCGCCACTCGGCGGCGCCACTGTGCGGCGGGGGCCTGCGCCGGGATTTGCGTTGGAATTTCGCATTGCGGAGGCTGCCGAACCCCCGGATACTGCGCCCGGTCCGGAGCGTAGCTCAGCCTGGCTAGAGCACTTGCTTTGGGAGCAAGACGTCGCAGGTTCGAATCCTGTCGCTCCGACCATTTTTCCCTCTTCGCTCAAGATGATTCTATCCCTGGACCGACGCAAAACGGCGGGTGCTTGGACAATGCCTCAGCGAATGTTGCCACCGCCCGGGCGTTTCCGGCGGCAGTCGCTGATCCTTAGCCCGATCCACATGCGGCATGAATAAGCGAAGGCTCATCATCACCACACTGTTGGTTGTTCTGATCGTGCTGGCTGGTGTCGCCGTCCTTCCAGCCGCCAAGCGTCACGTCGAGGCGGTGAATTGCAGCAATCAGATGCACTCAATTCTTTGCGCGGCGAGCTTGTTGTGGCCCGACGAGCATGACGGCCATCTGCCATCGGATTTTGTTTCCCTGTCGAACGAACTGGCCACCACGAGGATTTTGATCTGTCCTGCCGACCCTGCACGACGGCCGGAGCGAATTGGTTGTCCTTCAGTTCGGAGCATTGCAGCTACGAGATGGTGACGCCGGGTTTGGGCAAGACCGACACCAACAGCGTATTCATACGTTGCCGGATTCACGGCTACATCGGCTATTCTGACAACCGGTTGCTCGATGATTCTGGCAGGCTGATCAAACCACAGCGGTTATGGTGAACGGGTTGGATGTTCCGCGCAGCGGCCGGATGCGGCGCCGCCGCTTCATTTGTCATGAACGGCGTGTGCCAGGGTGATCGGTCAAAGCCGGCGCAACAAATTGGCATCACCTGCCGCGGATCAAGAACAACAGTCCGGCCACGGTCATGGTGGCTTCAATGAGGATGACGAAGACCTGCTTGGGCAGCCGGTCCACGATGCGCTTTCCGAGCCAGGAGCCAAGGAACATGATCGGTCCCATCGCCAGGCCGATGAGGATGCATCTTTCCGGCAGCACCGCCGCGTCGCGGTAGGCAATCAGCTTCGTCACGTGCATCACCACGGTTGAGAGCGCTTCCGTGCCGATATACGCGCCTTTGACCAAACCGTAAGCGAGGAAAAACGGCGCCATGAGCGGCCCCACACTGCCCAGCAATGCCGAAAGAAAACTGGCGCCCGCGCCGATGAAAGCGAACGAGCGCAGCGGCGGACGAAAATGGGTCTGCGGCCGCAGCCGGCGCCACGCCACAATCAACAGAAGAAACAGGCCGAGCAAGCGTGTGAGGGCGGAAATCGGCGCGTGCGCAAACAGCAAGCCGCCCAATGCGGCCAGCGGCACGCCGCCCAGCGCGAACCAGCCCACGACGCGATAATCCAGCTCGCGCCGGTTGAGCCACACGCGGCTGCCGTTGCCAATGAGTTGGGCCACGGTGAGGATGGGAATGGCATCCCGCACGCCAAACGCCATGACCAGCACGGGCAGCAACACCGCCGCGCCGCCAAAGCCCGTGACGGCTGCCAGCGTCGCCGCGACGAGCGCGGCCGCGCCGATCAGCAGTGAGGTTTCCATTCCAACGTGCGGCATGGTGGTTTTGCCAATGGTGCCGGAACATGTTTAAACCGCCAACGCTGTAATCCACAAGTGCGCCCGGACCGGGGAGCCCCGGTGCAATTGTCTCAGGAAAGCTCCGTCGTCGCCAGCGGTTCGGAGACGCGAAGGAAACCGCAAACCACGCCAACTACGCGAACGAATTTGCCGCAAGAGAACGCAGCGAACGCAAAACATTCTTACCCCACATCGGGTGGGTGAATGGCTGTGAGTGAAGGAACGGTGGGGTGATTCAACCGCTGATGAACGCAAACTCCCCAGGGCTGGAAGCCCGGCAGATGATAGCCCAAGGCAACGCCCTGAGTTTATCGTCAAACAAAATTCCGAGCCCTGCAAGGGCGACACTATCGGGATTCGGAATGGTCAAGAATAACGCGAATGAGTAGCCTTTGGCCATGCTGATGACTTTGACCTCCACCCGCGAGGTAGCCACCGATCTCGGTTTCTTGCTCCGGAAAAACCCGGCGCGTCCGCAGTCATTCAGCCTCTCGTTCGGCAAAGCTCATGTCTTTTACTCCGAAGCCACGCCGGAACGATGCATGATTGCGTTGCTCGTCGAAGTTGACCCTGTCGGGCTGGTGCGGAATCGTCGCGGGCCGAAGGGCGAAGGCGGCGCGTTAGAGCAATATGTCAACGACCGTCCCTACGCTGCTTCATCGTTCTTGAGCGTGGCCATTGCAGAAGTTTTTGGCAGCGCGCTGGCGGGCAAAAGCAAGGAGCGTCCCGAACTCGCCGACGCTCCATTGCCGCTGTGCGTGACTTTCTTCGCACTGCCATGCCGGGGCGGTGAAGAGTTTTTGCGGAAACTGTTTGAGCCGCTGGGTTACACCATAACCGCTCGCCGGTTGCCACTGGATGAGAAATTTTCTGACTGGGGAGAAAGCTCTTACTTCCAAGTCGAGTTGTCCGCGCGTCTGCCCTTGCAACAACTGCTCTCGCATCTTTACGTCCTCGTGCCGGTGCTGGACAACGACAAGCATTACTGGGTCGGCGATGACGAGGTGGAAAAGCTTTTGCGCCACGGCGAGGGCTGGCTGGCGTCGCATCCGGAACGCGAAGCCATCACGCGCCGTTACCTCAAACACCAGCGCAGCCTAGTGGACGATGCGCTCGCTCAACTCGTGGACGAGAACGAACTCCATCCCGACGACGTTGCGGAAACGAAGGCACTCGAAGAAGAAGCGGTCGAGCAGAAGATCAACCTCAACGAGCAACGCCTCGGCGCGGTGCTCGCGGCCTTGAAAAGCGCCGGCGCGGCGCGCGTGCTTGACCTGGGTTGTGGCGAGGGTCGTTTGCTACAAGCTCTGTTGAAGGAAAGGCAGTTCACCGAAATTGCCGGCATGGACGTGTCGCATCGGGCACTGGAAATTGCCCGCGACAGGCTGCACTACGACCGCCTGCCCCCCATGCAAAAGGAACGCATCCGTCTGCTGCATGGCTCGCTCATTTACCGCGACCAACGACTTGCTGGCTTCGATGCCGCCGCGGTGGTGGAAGTTGTTGAGCATCTCGACGCCGCACGTCTGGCGGCATTCGAGCGCGTGCTGTTCGAGTGCGCCAAACCAAAGCACATCGTTATCACGACGCCCAATCGCGAATACAACGTGAAATGGGAAACGCTGCCCGCCGGCACGTTCCGCCACCGCGACCACCGCTTCGAATGGACGCGTTCGGAGTTTCAGGCTTGGGCGAATGGCGTTGCGACCCGCTTTGCTTACAGCGTGCGCTTCTTGCCGGTCGGTCCGGAAGATTTGGTGGTTGGTTCGCCAACGCAGATGGCTGTTTTCACGCGATGAAATATACGATTCCAGAACTTTCCTTCGTCGTGCTGATTGGCGTGTCCGGGTCGGGCAAGAGCACGTTCGTGCGGAAGCATTTCAAACCGACTGAGATTTTGTCCTCGGATTATTGTCGCGGGCTGGTATCGGACGACGAGAACAGTCAGGCGGCGACAAAAGATGCGTTTGAAGTGCTGCATTTTATCGCTCGCAAGCGGCTCGCGGCGGGAAAGCTCACCGTGGTTGACGCCACCAACGTGCAACCGGAATCGCGCAAATCACTCGTCGCTATTGCGCGCGAGTTCCATTGTCTGCCGGTCGCCATTGTTTTGGATGTGCCAGAGCATGTGGCGCATGACCGCAACAAAGCGCGCCCCGACCGCGATTTTGGCCCGCACGTCATTCGGCAGCAGGCGCAACAGTTGCATCGGTCGCTGCGTGGGTTGGAACGCGAAGGTTTCCGCCATGTTCATGTGTTGAAGTCGCTGGAGGAAATCGAAGCGGCGATCATCGAGCGTCAGCCGTTGTGGAATAATTTGAAGCACGAACACGGGCCGTTCGACATCATCGGCGACGTGCATGGATGTTTTGATGAGTTGATGGAATTGCTGGGGAAGCTGGGATATGAAGTAGCAGCCGACGTGAGTCGGCTCACTCTTGCGGGTGCGGTGGCGGAAGATGGAGCGGACTCACGTCCGCTGCTACGGCATCCAGAGGGGCGCAAGCTGGTGTTCGTCGGCGACCTTGTGGATCGCGGCCCAAAAATCCCGCAAGTGCTGAAGCTGGTGATGAACGCGGTCGCGAGCGGCGCGGCCTTGTGCGTGCCCGGCAATCACGACATGAAACTCATGCGCAAGCTACGCGGGCGCGACGTGCAGATCACTCACGGCCTGGCGGAATCTTTGGCGCAACTCGCCAGCGAGCCGGAGAATTTCCACAAGTGCGTTGCGGAATTTATTGATGACCTCGTGAGCCACTACGTTCTCGACGACGGCAAGCTCGTCGTCGCGCACGCGGGCATGAAGGAGGCAATGCAGGGACGCGGCTCGGGCGCGGTGCGGGAGTTTGCCATGTTCGGCGAAACCACCGGTGAGACGGATGAATTTGGTTTGCCCGTGCGCTACAACTGGGCCGCCGAATATCGCGGCACGGCGGCGGTCGTGTATGGTCATACGCCTGTGCCTGAACCGGAGTGGCTGAATCGCACGATCAACATTGACACCGGCTGCGTTTTCGGCGGAAAGCTGACGGCCTTGCGCTATCCCGAAAAGGAACTTGTTTCTGTCCCCGCCAAGCAAACCTACGCCGAATCTCGCAAACCATTCCTGCCGCCGGAAGATCAAGCGCCGGTCTTGTCCGCGCAGCAGCAGCACGATGATTTGCTCGACCTCGCGGACGTGACGGGCAAACGCATCGTCAGCACGCGCCTGCACGGCAACGTGACCATCCGCGAAGAGAACGCCGCTGCCGCTCTGGAGGTGATGAGCCGTTTTGCCGCGAATCCCAAGTGGCTGATTTACCTGCCGCCCACGATGTCGCCGAGCGAGACGAGTTGTGCGCCCGGATTACTGGAACACCCGGCGGAAGCGTTCGCCTATTTTCGTCACGCGGGTGTGCCGCGCGTCGTCTGCGAGGAGAAGCACATGGGATCGCGCGCTGTGGTTATCATTTGTCGCGACGAAGACGCGGCCCGAAAAAGTTTTGGCGTGACCGGCGAAGGCATCGGCATTTGCTACACACGCACCGGACGGAGGTTTTTTGACAATACCATTTTGGAATCGGAGTTCCTTGAGCGTGTCCGCAGTGCGGCCACAGCCGCCGGATTCTGGGCTGAGTTTCAAACGGATTGGCTTTGTTTTGATTGCGAATTGATGCCGTGGTCGGCCAAGGCGCAGGAACTGGTGAAACAGCAATACGCCGCCGTCGGCGCGTCAGCGCAGGCAACGCTCGCCGCCGAGGTTGTGGCACTTGAGCAAGCCGCTGCGCGTGGCCTCGACGTGGGCGAGTTGCTGGCACACACAACCGCGCGACGGCAAATGGTGGGTGATTACATCGCAGCCTATCGCCGCTACTGCTGGCCGGTGAACTCGGTGAATGATTTGAAGCTTGCGCCGTTTCACCTGCTCGGCACAGAAGGGAGAGTCCACACTGATAGGCCGCACGACTGGCACATGCAGACGCTGGCGCGACTCGCGGGCGGCATCATAATCGCCACGCCGTTTCGCGTCATTGACGTGACCAATCCCGACAGCGAAGCCGAAGGCGTCCGCTGGTGGGAGGAACTGACCGGACGCGGCGGCGAAGGCATGGTCGTGAAACCATTGGAATTCATCGCCAGGAGCCGACGCGGACTGGTGCAACCCGCAGTGAAATGTCGTGGCCGGGAATACCTCCGCATCATTTACGGCCCGGAATACACGGCGGCCAAAAATCTCGAGCGCCTTCGTGCTCGTGGACTTTCTACCAAGCGTTCGCTGGCTCTTCGCGAATTCGCTCTCGGCATTGAATCGCTCGAACGGTTCGTGCGTAAAGAACCGTTGCGCCGTGTGCATGAGGCCGTCTTTGGGGTGTTGGCATTGGAGAGTGAGCCGGTTGATCCACGACTTTGAATGCCTCCCTTACTGGGCTTGAAATCTCTTTTGACGATGGGCCCAGGGCGTTGCCCTGGGCTGTCATTTGTCGGGCTTTCAGCCCTTTCTGTTTCCGCCTGACTTCGGCGCGACGTTTTGAATCAGCGTGCATCAGCGCCAATCAGCGGTTCGCATTTGCCCCTTTGCGCCTTGGCTTCTTTGGTAGCTTTGCGTTGAACGAAAAAAACATCGGCGCGATTTGCCGTTCGCTTTTTGAATTGTTGAACCACAAGTCCAGCTTCATAGCTCCGTCGTCGCTGGGGGTTCAGGTAGATGCGCGATCGTATCTTTGACCGCCTCCCGTTCAAACACTTGGTAAAGCGTCGGCAGCATGAACAACGTCAGCAGCGTGGAACTGATGATTCCGCCGATGACGACGGCCGCGAGCGGCTTTTGAATTTCGCTGCCCGGTCCGGTGGCGAACAGCATCGGCACCAGGCCGAGCGCGGCGACGCTGGCGGTGATGAGCACGGGACGCAGCCGCAACACCGCACCTTTCACGACGGCGAGTTCCACGTTCATGCCCTCCCGCCGCAGTTCGTTGAAGTAGCTGACCATCACGACGCCGTTCAGCACGGCCACGCCGAACAGCGCGATGAAGCCGACACTGGCGCTGACGCTCAAGTTGAAGTGGCCGAGGACGAGCGCGAGAATGCCGCCAATCAGCGCGAACGGAATGTTCAGGATGATGAGCAACGCCTGTTTCACGGAATTGAACGAGCTGAACAGCAGCAGGAAAATCGCGGCTATCGTGATCGGCACAACGATGGCGAAACGCTTCATCGCGCGCTGCTGGTTTTCAAATTGGCCGCCCCAAGTGAGGTAATATCCCGGCGGCAACGGAACCGCCGCGTCAATTTTCTGTTGAGCTTCTTTCACGAAGCCGCCGAGGTCGCGGCCGGTGACGTTGCATTCCACCACAATGCGTCGCTGCGCCTGTTCGCGACTGATTTGCGCCGGGCCTTCGGTGACGTAAACATGCGCGAGCTGGCCGAGCGGAATCAGCGCGCCCTGTGGCGACGCGATCAAAATGTTGCGAATCGGCTCGACATCGTTGCGGGCGGATTCCGGGAAGCGCACGTTCAGGCCGAACACTTTCATGCCTTCATAAACCTTGCTGGCTTCCTTGCCGCCGATGGCGGTTTCCACCACTTCCTGAATGTCCGCGACGTTGATGCCGTAGCGGGCGATTTTGGCGCGGTCAATTTCCACCTGCAAATACGCCAGGCCGCTGACTTTCTCCACGTTCACATCGGCGGCGCCGGGAAGGGTGTTCAGCACGCGCGCGACGGCTTCGCCCTTTGCTTTCAATACGTCCAGGTCGTCACCAAAAATTTTGAGGCCGATGGCCGATTTCACGCCGCTGACCAGTTCATCCACGCGCAGTGCAATCGGCTGCGAAAAACTCGACGCCACGCCCGGCAATTCCGCCAGCGCGACGCGCATTTTCTCCACCAGTTCCTCCTTCGATTTTGTGGCGGTCCATTCTTCGTGCGGTTTGAGCGTGACGATCACGTCGCTGACTTCCACGCCCATCGGGTCCGACGCAATGTCCGCCCGGCCGGTCTTGGAAACCACGTCAATAACCTCGGGAAATTGTTTCAGGATTTTTTCCGCCCGAGTTTGCAGCTCCAGCGATTTCGTCAGGGAAATGCTCGGAATGCGGAAGGTTTGCACGGCAATTGAGCCTTCATCCAGCGACGGCAAAAATTCCGTGCCGATGCGCGGCACCAGCGCCAGCGCTCCGGCCAGCGCTAGCACCGCTGGAATCACGACCAGCCACGGCCGCCGCACGCACGGCTCCAGCAAGGCGCGGTAACCGTGTTTCAATCCGCGAATTTGAATGGGTTCCCGCGTGTGCACTTCCTGCTTGAGGAAAAATGTCGCCAGCATCGGCACCAGCGTGAGCGACAAAATGAGCGAGCCAAGCAAGGCGAATGAAATTGTGAACGCCAGCGGACTGAACATTTTGCCCTCAAAGCCTTGCAGCGTAAACAGCGGCAAAAACACCGCGATGATGATGAAAATGCCAAACACAATCGGCCGGCCCACTTCCTTCGCCGCGTAGAGCACGACTTCGGTTTTGCTCGTGTTCGGCGCGGGTTTTTCCGTCAGATGCCGGTGGATGTTTTCCACCATTACCACCGCGCCGTCCACCATCATGCCGATGCCGATGGCGAGACCGCCAAGCGACATGAGATTCGCGCTGATGCCCTGCCAGCGCATCATGATGAACGCGAACAACGCCGCCAGCGGCAGCACCAGCGTCACGATGATGGCACTTCGCACATCGGCCAGCAAAACGATCAAAATCAGCAGCACGAAAATCGCGCCTTCCTGCAACGCCTTCGTGACAGTGTGAATCGCCTTTTTCACCAAATCCGTGCGATCATAAAACGGCACCAGTTCCACGCCTTTGGGCAGCGCTTTTTGAATCGCCGGCAATTTGGCTTTCACCGCGTTCACCACATCGCGGCCGCTGGCGCCTTTGAGCATCAGCACAATGCCGGCCACCGCTTCGCCGTTGCCGTTGGCCGTGACCGCGCCCTGACGGAGTTTCGCGCCGATTTTCACCTCCGCCACGTCGCGGACATACACGGGCACATGCTCGGGCGTCGTGGCGACAATGATGTTCGCGATGTCGTCCACATTTTTCACCAGCCCCAAACCGCGCACGACGTATTGCTCGGATTTGTGTTCGATGAAATTGCCGCTGGCGTTTTCGTTGTTCTTTTCCAGCGCCTCGAAAACCTGCGGCAACGTGATGTGGTAGGAAGTCAGTCGGTCGGGATTCACGATCACCTGATATTGCTTTACCATTCCGCCGAACGAATTCACATCCGTCACGCCGGGAACCGTGCGCAGAATCGGGCGCACGACGTAATCCTGCAGCGTGCGCAGCTCGGTCGCGTCGTAGCGCTGGTCTTTGCTGACGAGCGTGTATTGATAAATTTCGCCGAGGCCGGTGGTGATCGGGCCAAGCTCGGCGTCCACGCCGGCGGGCAATTTGTCGCGCGCGCTTTGCAAGCGCTCGAACACCAGTTGACGCGCGAAATAATCATCCACGCCGTCCGCGAACACGACGGTGATCGCGCCGAGGCCAATTTTGGAAACGGAGCGAATCTCGGTCAGCCGCGGCAATCCGCCGAGTTCGATTTCGATCGGACGCGTGACGAGCTTTTCGACTTCCGGCGGAGACATCCCGCCCGCGGTGGCGAGCACCTGCACCTGGACGTTGGTTACGTCAGGGAATGCGTCGATGGGAATCTGCTTGAGTGAGAGCCAGCCAAAGCCGGCCAGGGCCAGCGCGGCCAGCGCGACGAGCAGGCGCTGGCGGACGGAGAAGTTGAGTATGGAGTTGATCATGTCATTCCTCTCCGAGTTCGCCCTTGAGCATTTCGGATTTCAAAATGAAGCTGCCGTCGGTCACCACTCTTTCGCCGGGCTTCAAGCCAGCGAGAATTTGCACGCGGCCCTGTTGTTCCTCGCCGAGTTTCACAACCCGCTTTTCGAATTTGTTGCCGTCCTGCGCTACGAAGACGATCTGGTCAGCGCCATCGGTCTGCAGCGCGGTGTCGGAAATCAACAGCGCATCATTCAGAATCGTGGTCGTGATTTCCACGTCGGCAAACATGCCGGGTTTCAAGCGTCCATCGGCATTGTCCACCGCGATGCGGACCTCCAACGTGCGCGAGCCGGATTCCACCTGGTTGCCGACGAGCACGACTTTGCCGTGGAATTGTTCCTGCGGATACGGGAGCACGGTGAACATGGCATCCTGGCCGGTTTTCACGGCGGCGATGTCGCGCTCCTTCACTTCGGCAATGGCCCACAACTGGGTCGGATCGCTGAGGGTGTAAATGGACGTTGCCTTGTCCACCAATTCGCCGGTGGTTGCCGTGCGCTCGATGATGACGCCGTCCTGCGGCGCTTTGATTTCCAGCGGCCGGCCGAGCAGTTCCGGCGACTCGACCAAGGCCATGATCTCGCCTGCCTGCACGTGGTCGTTGAGGTCGAAGTTGAGTTTGGTCAGGCGGCCTTCAAACGTCGAAGTGACCTTGGCCGTCTTGTTCAAGTTCGCGCTGATGCGGCCCGCGGCCTTGAGCGTCATGCCGAGCTGGCCCAAGGCGGCGGACTCGATCTTCAAGTCCATGTGGTTCAGATTTTCGGGCGTGAGCGCGACGATGTTTTCGTCGTGGCCAGCTTCCGGCTTCGCTTCTGCGGCGGGTTCGATCTTTTTGTCGCAACCCGTGAGGGTGACGACGAGCAGAGGGACAAGGAGCAGTCGTTTCATGGAAAAGTGCCTTTCCGTTCGGTTCAAGGATGGGACAGTTCGTCGAGCGGCTGGCCCACGGCGGATTCCAGGTCGGCGCGGGCCTCGAAAACTTTTTGCAGCGCGTCAAAATAGTCCGCCTGCGTGTCGAAGTAAGTGCGCTGCGCCTCCAGATACAACAGCAGGGGCGTGCGCCCGTCGGCATAGCCGGCTTCGGCGGCATCCAACGCGGCCCGCAATTTGTCGCGCACCGCGGGCGTGTAGAAGGCAAGTGATTCCTGCGCTGCGGTCAAGTTTTGCGCCGCCAGGGTCACGTCCCGCCGGATTTCACGGCGGAGGTTTTCGAGTTCGGCCAGCGCCTTTTCCTGCGCGGCTGTTGCGGTGGCGATCTCGCCCTTCTTTTTGTCCCACAACGGCAGTGGCAGGCTGATGCCCAAGCCGACGATTTGCTCGTCGCGGGTGTATTCGATGTTGGGCCCGATTTTGAAATCCGGCAGACGCGACTTGCGGACGGATTGCAGTTTCAACCCGGAGCGCTCCACTTCAGCCGCTTGAATTTGGATGGCAGGATTCGACCCCAACGCTTTGGCGAGCAGTCCGACCGGGTCGGGCTGCATCACCGCTCGGGGGAGCGGGCCCGTGACGGCCAGCGGCTCGTCTGGCGGGCGGCCGAGCAAGGCATTCAAGGTCACGCGCGCCGCATCCTGCCGCGCTTGCGCTTCACGCAGCGATTTTTGCGCGGCGACCGCCTCGACTTCCGCCTTGGTGACCTCGAACCCGGGCGCGAATCCGCCTTCGGCGCGCTTTTTCGCCGCGGCCACGAATGACCGGGCGAGGGTCAACCGCTGCTCCCGCAACGCCACGCCTTCGCGGGCGGCGAGCAGCGTCCAATAGGCGCGTCGCACTTGAACGGCAAGCTGGGAGCGGAAGCCGTCGAGCGCCCGTTGCCGCGCGCTGACGGCCGTTTCGGCGACGGCGCGACGCAACGCGCGTTTGCCTGGCCATTCGAAGGTTTGCTCCACGCCGAAATCGCCGTGAAACATCGTGTCCGAGGGGTTCCGCGCAGACTTGAAGCCGGGTGACGCCGACACCTCGGGATTGGCCCAGGTTTTTGCGGTGGTGACTTCGCCGCGTGCGGCCGCGATTTCCGCCCGCAGCACGCGGAGGGAGGGATTGTTTGTGAGCGCCAGGTCAACGGCGGCGGACAAAGTCAGCACGTTCGCCGGCGTATTTGTCCCGGCGAGGACGGTTTCCTGAACCTTCGCCGGGAGCGCGTGGGCGCCACCCAGCGCCACAGCCAGGAGCAGTGGATAACGACAAAACTTCCTGAACTTCATAAGCAACAAACGAGACGAACCAATGGGAAAACAAAACCACGGGTGCGAACTCACACCACGGCCAGGGCAACGTCCGGAAAGGGACGATCAGGAAGCGAAGGCGGGCGCCCGAACGGGCAGGGCGGTGCGGACGAGGAAATGTCGGGAGGTGACCAGTTGCGGCGGGGCTGCGGTGAGAATGCCGGGGCGGATTTCTTGAGGCGCGAGACTTGCGTCCGGCACCGTCAGCGGTGTCGCGAGGGTGACGAGAAGTGGAACGGGCAGGGCGACGCGAAATTCTTCGGAACGGTAGTGGGATTGCTCAATCTTGCAACAGCCTTGCCGGTTGCAATCATGCCCGGGGTGGCAGGCTGTTTGTGTCGTCTCCGCGCACTGCAAAAACTCCAGCCCGGTCAATGCCTCGATCTGACAGTGCGCCGAAGCTGGCAGCCAGACCAAGGCTGCCAGGGCAAAGAGGATATTTTTCCACCGACGCACGGACCCATAGATAAGTTCAGCACGGGAGATGTTCAAACTAATCTTGCCGGCGCTCCGACGCTTCAACCGTCCTGCGGTATCCTTTCATCAGCAACTCGCCCGGGGCTCTTTCGCTTAGCGAGGCGGTCTCAATCGAGTTTGCGGCGGGGTGCGGGGTCACACTGCTGCGGGAAAGCAGTCGGGTTGCAGAAAAACCCGCCAGCCGGAGGATTAACAAAAAATGAACGGAGCGAACGAGGGCATAAAGGGGCCGTGAATGAAAGTTTCCCCGTTGCGCATCTATTGGTTTCAATTGAATTGCCGTTCTGTTTCCTGCCGTTGGCATCGTAGTTGCAAAAGGGCGCCGGGCGCATTCTGGACGACGTGCCAAAACCAATCGCCGACCGAGTCGGCACACCACAAGGACATGAAGAAAATCGAAGCCATCATAAAACGCTTCAAACTAGAAGCGGTGAAAGACGTCCTCGGTGAGGTGGGGATTACTGGCATGACGGTGCAGGGCTGTTGAAATTCATTCAGACACTTCGTGTTGTTTTTGAAACCCGCTGAGAAAAAAGAACCAAATAAACAGCTGGTAAATTAGTTGCCAGCTGGCATAAAAAGATTGTAATATGTTAATTGTGAATTACTTGTGTGATATGCGGGCATGCTTGGCACCGTAGTTGCATAACCTGTCATGAAAGCGATTCAGCGGAATCGCAAATAAAACCAATCGCTGACGCAGCGTCGGCAAAAAACAACGACATGAAGAAAATCGAAGCCATTATCAAACCCTTCAAATTGGAAGAAGTGAAGGACGCCCTTGGTGAGGTGGGCATTACCGGCATGACCGTGACCGAAGTTAAAGGGTTCGGCCGGCAAAAGGGTCACACCGAAATCTACCGCGGCAGCGAGTATACCGTGGATTTCCTCCCGAAGATCAAATTGGAACTGGTGCTGGCGGACAGCGATGTGCCCCAGGCGGTGGCGGCCATCGTCAAAGCCGCCAAGACCGGGAAGATTGGCGACGGTAAGGTATTTGTTTCCTCGGTTGACGAAGCCGTGCGCATCCGCACCGAAGAAAAGGGTGAAGAGGCCGTTTAACAGATTTCATTCCCACACCACGCTCACCACTATGAAGAAAATCCTCGTTCTCACCCTGCTGACCATCGTCACAGCCCTGGGCACACCGTCCCTGCGGGCGGATGACGCCATCACGGCGCCCGCTCCGGCCCCCACGCTGGAGCAACGCGTCTCGTCCCTGGAAGCTTACGTCAACAACGGCGATCCCACCACGGCGTTGAAAGACAAGGACGGCAAGATTCCCAACGGCCTGGCCACGCCGACATCGGCCACGGCAGGTCCGGGTCATAACGCGTGGATGATGACCAGCGCCGCGCTGGTTCTCTTCATGACCTTGCCCGGCCTGTTCCTGTTCTACGGCGGTCTGGTGCGCCGCAAAAACATCCTGTCCGTCGTCGCGCAATGCTTCGGCATTGCCGGCCTCGTCACGATTCTCTGGGTTGTTTTTGGCTACAGTCTCGTGTTTGCGGACGGTTCGGGCCCGATCATCGGCAATCTGAAGTTCGCGTGGCTGCATGGGGTCGATTCGCTGCCCAACACCAACTATGCCTACTGGGTGTCGCACAACGTGTTCTCCATGTATCAGCTCATGTTCGCCATCATCACGCCTGCGCTGATTCTCGGCGCGATTGCCGAGCGCATGAAGTTTTCAGCGATTCTGCTGTTCGTGGCGCTGTGGATGGTGGTGGTTTACTTCCCGCTGGCGCACATGGTCTGGGGCGTCAACGGACTCATGAACGGCGTCTGGAATGCCGATGCGAAAATCAAGGCGATTGACTTCGCGGGCGGCACCGTGGTGCACATGAGCTCGGGGTGGAGCGCGCTGATCCTCTGCTTGATCCTCGGCAAACGCCTCGGGTTCGGCAAGGAGCCCATGCCGCCGCACAGCATGGTGTTGTGCGCCATCGGCACCGGCATGCTCTGGGTGGGCTGGTATGGTTTCAACGCCGGCTCCGCCGTGGCGGCGGACGGCATCGCGGCCAACGCCTTCATGACCACGACGATTGCGACCGCGGTGGCCTCCTTTGTGTGGCCGTTGGCGGAATGGATTGCCCGCGGCAAGCCCAGTGTGCTCGGCTTCTGCTCCGGCGCCGTGGCGGGCCTGGTGGTGGTGACGCCGGCGTGCGGTTTCATCGATGCGAAGGGCGCTTTGATCATCGGCATTGCCGCCGGTTTGGTGCCGTGGTTCTTCTGCTTGAAGGTCAAGAGCTGGTTCGGTTACGACGACGCCCTGGACACCTTCGGCGTGCATGCCGTGGGCGGAACGCTGGGCGCGCTGCTGACGGGCTTCCTCGCCACCCCGACGGTGAACGGCAACCTCAACACGAACCTCAAGGACATCGTGGGCAGGACGCTCTGGCTTGAACAGCTCAAGGCCATCGGCGTGACACTCGCGCTGGCCATTGTGGGGACGATCGTGATTGCCTACATCGTCAAGGCCGTCATCGGCCTGCGGCCGAGTGCGGAAGTGGAAACGCTCGGTCTCGACCTCGCCGAGCACGGCGAAGAGGGCTATCACGAAGCGGTGCACTGACGCCCGGCCGGTTTCATCACGCGCCCATCGGACGATTCCGGTGGGCGCGTTCGTTTTGGCAGGATCCCCGTGTGGTTCAGGCGACCTGGATGACCAGGGCCGTGGTGTTGTCGCGGCCGCTGCGGGCGACGGATTCCTTGACCAGGCGATGCGCGGGCGCGAGGGAAGCAAGCTCGGGCGCGGGTGTGTTCAGCAGTTCCAGCACGTCGTAATCGTAGAGCCCTTCCATCAGGCCGTCCGAGCACAGCAGGAAGCGGTCGCCGGGCTCGCAACCGACCGCGCCGACCTGCGGGTCCACAAACTGGTTGCCGCCGCCGAGCGCCTTTTGCAGCACGTTGCGGCGCGGATGCGTGCGGGCTTCGCGCTCGTTGATCGTGCCGTTGCGGAACAGCCAGCCGACGTGCGTGTCATCGTGGCTGAGTTGTTTCAGGCCGCCGGCGCGGGCCGGAAGATAATAAATCCGGCTGTCGCCAATGTGGCCGAAATACATCCAGCCCGGCGTGAACCAGCACAGGCTCAACGTGGCCTCCATTCCGGCGCATTCCTCGTAACAGCTCCCCAAGTAGGCGAGTGCCTTGTGGATTTCGCCGAACAATTCCGCCAGCACGTCGGGAAAACCGCTTTGCATGCCGGCGGCCGATTGTTGGTAGGACAGCGGCAGCAGCGACGTGATTTTCTCCACCGCGATCCGGCTCGCGTATTCCCCCGCCAGCGCACCGCCCATGCCGTCGCTGACGGCAAAGACAAAATCCTGCCGGGCCAGCGAGGCTTCGCCGATTTTTCCCAGCCGGTGCACCTCGCGGGCGTCGAACTGGAGGCCGAGGAAGGAATCCTCATTGTTCGGGCGCACCTTGCCGCGGTCGGTCCAGCCGGACCAGTGGAGCAGGGTGGCGGGGGCGGAATTTGCAGAGGCGTCGTCCATGCCGGCGGCAATTATTCAAAGCCCGGCAGAATCGTCGCAAACTCAAAATCGATGATGCAAAACCGGCCGTCGGTCTGCCGGTAGGTGACATTGCGCATTTCGGGGTCGTCGTGCCGCACACCGTAGGTTTCGAGTTCGGCAAACAGCTCCTGCGTCCTCTGCGCGTCGAGACGTTCCACGCGGGAACCGCAACTGGTCGTCACAATGCGCAGTTTTTCCGGGTCCGCCTCCAGCAGGCGCGGCACGAACGGACAGCCGCGCGCTTCCAGAAACCGCAGCACCCGCAACTCGTTCGCGAAGCGCGTCCGGGCGTCGGGACCGTGATAAACCTTGAAGACGCGGCCGTCGAAGCTCAGGTTGACGGTGGCGCGCCGGGTGTCCTTTACTTTGAGCATGGTGCTGGAATGGTGCGCCACTATCGCGCAGGGCGGCGGCTTTGAAAAGGCGGATGGTGGCGGGCCTGACCCGGCTGCTCCTTTTTGTTCGTGGTGGGCAGAGATGAACAGTTTTTTCCGGCGCCGGCGTAACCGTGAATTATTTTGTGCGTTGCCAAGTCCGCGCCAATCGGGCCTTTCGCCGGCTCGTGGGCGTTTGGGCCGCAAAATCCTTGCTGCGTGGCACCCTCCCTGCTCAGATACGCGGCCGACGATGAATCGGGCTCATGAAAGCCCGGCCGGCGTCGCTAAACGTAATTACACAAACCCACGCACATGGCGAAATACAAACTCGAATACATCTGGCTCGACGGTTACGAACCCGTCGCCAATCTCCGCAGCAAAACGCAAATCAAGGAATTCGCGAGCTTTCCGAAGCTGGAAGAGCTCCCGATGTGGGGCTTTGACGGCAGCTCGACGCGCCAGGCCGAGGGCCGCAGCTCCGACTGCATGCTCAAGCCGGTTGCCGTATTCCCGGACAGCACCCGCAAGAACGGCGCGCTGGTCATGTGCGAAGTCATGATGCCCGACGGCAAGACGCCGCATCCGAGCAATTCCCGCGCGACCATTCATGATGACGCTGGCGCGTGGTTCGGGTTTGAGCAGGAGTATTTCCTCTACCAAGACGGCAAGCCGCTCGGCTTCCCGGAAACCGGCTTTCCGTATCCGCAGGGCGAATACTACACCGGCGTCGGCTACAAGAACGTCGGCGACATTGCCCGCCAAATTGTGGAGGAACATCTCGACCTGTGCCTCGACGCCGGCATCAACCATGAAGGCATCAACGCCGAAGTGGCGAAGGGCCAGTGGGAATTCCAGATTTTCGGCAAGGGTTCCCGCACGGCCGCGGACCAGATGTGGGTGGCCCGCTACATTCTCCTGCGCCTGTGCGAAAAATACCGCGTGGACGTGAACTGGCACTGCAAGCCGCTGGGCAAGGATGTGGACTGGAACGGCTCGGGCATGCACACGAATTTCTCGACCAAGCACATGCGCGAAGTCGGCGGCAAGGAATACTTCGAGGCCCTCATGGCGGCGTTCGACAAATACAAGAACGAGCACATCGCCGTGTATGGTCCGGACAATCACCTGCGCCTGACCGGCCTGCATGAAACGCAGTCCATCGACAAGTTTAACTATGGTGTCGCCAACCGTGGCGCGTCTGTCCGCGTGCCGCACAGCTTTGTGAACAACGGCTACAAGGGCTACTTGGAAGACCGCCGTCCGAACTCCCAGGGCGACCCCTACAAGATCGCCAGCCGCATTCTCCAGACGATTGCGACGGTGCCGATCAAGTAACTTTCACGCCGCGTGGGCGGCGTTCTGAATCACACGGCGCGGCCAGCAGGCCGCGCCGTTTTTTTGTTTTTAGCTGCCACCCGCCAAGCTGCCTTCGCCGGCCGCGTGCCGAATAGCCGGTTGCACGGGGCGCGGCGTGTGCGAAGCTGGACGCCATGAAAAGCGCAGCTTCGACTTCACCAATGCCGGGCGTCAGCCGGCGTGACTTCGTGCGGTCGCTGGCCGTTACGGGTGTGGCGGTCGGCCTGACGGGAGGCCTGCTGGCCGATGAAGCGAAATCGGCCGGCATGATTTATCGGACCCTGGGCCGGAGCGGCGAGAAGGTTTCGGCCATCGGCCTCGGCGGTTACCACATCGGCATCCCGCGCGATGACGCCGAGGGCATCGCGTTGATTCGCGCCGCCGTCGATGAGGGCATCAACTTTCTCGACAACTGCTGGGATTACCACGACGGCGGGAGCGAAGTCCGCATGGGCAAGGCGCTGCGGGACGGCTACCGGGCCAAGGTTTTCCTCATGACCAAGATCGACAGCCACTCCCGGGCCGGCGCCGCGCGGCAAATTGACGAATCGTTGCGGCGGCTCCAGACCGATCACATTGACCTGTTGCAGCAGCACGAGGTCATCCGGTCCGATGATCCGGAAAAGGTGTTTGCGCCGGGCGGTTCCATGGAAGCGATTCAGGCTGCGAAAAAGGCGGGTAAAATCCGCTACATCGGCTTCACCGGTCACAAGGATCCGGCGATTCACCGGCACATGCTTGCGGTGGCGGCGACGCACGACTTCAAGTTTGATGCCGTGCAGATGCCGTTGAACGTGATGGACGCCCACTTTCGCAGCTTTGCCGAACAAGTGGTGCCCGGGCTGGTCAAGGACGGCATCGGCGTGCTCGGGATGAAACCCCTCGGCAGCGGGGCAATTCTCCGGAGCGGCACGGTGACGGCCACCGAGTGCCTGCACTATGCACTGAGCCTGCCGACGTCGGTGGTGATCACCGGCATGGAATCGCGGGACCGGCTCGACCAGGCGCTGGCGGCGGTGCGTTCCTTCAAACCGTTGACTTCCGAACAGCGCGCGGCGCTGCTGGCCCGCACGGCGAAGGACGCCGCCACGGGAAACTTCGAACGCTTCAAAACCTCCACCAACTTCGACGGAACCGCGCATAATCCGGACTGGCTCGCGTGAGGGCCGGGACCGCCCGCAAATTTTTTTGCGGTCTCGATGGAACAAAAATGCGCCCCGTTGCGTCTATAAAGAGCGGGCACGGCGCGACGGAGATGGCGACGCGGATTTGCAGCCGCGAAAATGGACTGTTTTTTGCCTCTTTCAAAGCTGGGAAAAAGTGCTGTCCACCCAGTCAGCCACGCGCCTGCTTGTCTCAGTCGGAAGGTTTTGGGGCGGTCTGGCAATGGGGTGAGGTCGGCGGAGCGTGAATCATGAATTTCATCAATGGCAAACGAATCTTGCTGGTGGACGACGAAGCCAGCGTGCGCGACACGTTGCGGTTTCTGCTGACCTCCTTGGGTGGCGAAGTCACGGAAGCGGCCGATGGGGCCGGGGCCTTGGCGCATTACCAGCGGGGGAGATTTGATGTGGTCATCACGGATTACAACATGTCCCACATGCGCGGCGACGAACTGGCCGCAGCCATCAAGACCCTCAACCCAACGCAGCGGATCGTCATGATCAGCGGCTTTCCTGAGCGCGTGCTACGGTCCGGCCGTCGGCCCGACACCGTCGATGCCATTCTGGCCAAGCCCTGCCGGCTGGAAGACCTGCTCGCCGTCCTGCACGAGAACCCGGGTGAAGTCGTCGCCTGACGGTTGCCACTGGCCAAAATCATCACAACCCGTTTCCGCAGAGAGAAAAGCGGCGATTTGGCGGGCCAACCGGCCGGGGCTGACCCGAAAAACCCGCGGGATTTTTGCTTCAACCCCAAGAAATTTCGCTCCAGCCCTGGGAGCGGAGACTCCAACCCTCGGGGCGGACGCTCCGCTCCGAAGGATTTTTCGTCCAGCCCGCGCGTCGGGGGCAGGTGGCGCGGGTCGCCTTGCGCCTTGGCCGGGTTTTCGGGTGGTCTGCGCTTGACGATTCTGGGATTCCGTTCTGAGATGCCATGCGCAGGCCTTGGGTGCATCGTTTGGGCGCCGGGCTTGCGACGCGAAGCCGCATTGAGTTCTCCAACCCACCGACACATGCAATCTCCGCCGGAATTCTTTTGGGTGGCCCGTGCCCGGTTGATGGCGCGCCGCTGCGCCCGCCGCGTCGCCTTCGGGCTCCGGCCCTGGGTGGTTGCCCTGTTGCTGGTTTTCCCGGCCGGCCGGGCCGTAGCATTGGATCCCTTGAAGGCCATCTCGCAGTTCTCCCACCGTTCGTGGGGCATCGCGAGCGGCATCAATCAGGTCAACGCGATTTGTCAGACGCAAGATGGCTATCTGTGGGTCGCCTGCGACAACGGATTGTTCCGATTTGACGGGGCCAGCTTCGTGCCGTGGGAACCGCTGCCTGGCGAGCCCGGGCTGCCGGTGGTCCCGCACGCGTTGCTGCCCGGAACGGATGGCAGTTTGTGGGTGGGCGGCTTGGGCGGGATCACGTGGCTGCACGACGGCCATTCGCGCGCCTTTCCGGTGCGCAATCCCGAGGAACGGGCGTGGGTCAATGCGTTTGGGCGGACGTCCGACGGGTCGATCTGGGCGGGAACGTCCTTGGGCTTGTATCGATTCACGGGCGAGCAATGGGAGCCGGCGTCGGCCGATTTGGGTTTGCCCGCCGCCCGGGTGCAGGCCCTGTTGTTGGATCGCAGTGATGTCTGGTGGCTGACCTTGGAAGATACAACTCACCGGGGACACGGTGCGGTGGCGTTTCGCCGGCCGGGCGAGCGCCGTTTCGAGATGGCGGATACCAACGCGCTGACCAGCGCGATGCTGGCCCAGGCGCCGGATGGCAAGATTTGGGGGGCGCAAACCATGCGGTCGGTTCGTCCGTTCGTGCCAGGCGCCGGCCACATCGAGTGGACGTTTCCGGAAATTCACGTGGGATCCCAGGCCATCGCCTTTGACCGGGATGGCAGCTTTTGGATTGCCACGCTGGGCGACGGCCTGCGGCGGGTCCGGGACACCGCTCAGCTCAGCCAGCACGACATTGGACAGTTTAGCGATGACGTGGACAAGTTCACGCAAAAGGACGGCCTTTCGAGTGATTACGTGCGTTGTCTCTTCGAAGACCGGGAAGGTGTAATCTGGTGCGGCACGTCGGCGGGACTGGACGCCTTCAGTGAAAGCAAGATCACCTCGCTCTCGATGCGCGAGGGGGTGCCGTTTGACCAGAATCTCTGCCTGCAGGCGGCCCCGGATGGCACCGTGTGGGCAGGAGCCACGCCCCGCGGTCTCATGCAAATCAAGCCCGGCGCCCGCGAATTCCAAGATCGTGCGTGGCTCGACTTGAAAAGCGGAAAGGGAGGCACGCTGAACCTTTACACCCTGTATGCGGATCCCGGCGGCGCGCTGTTCGCGGGAACCGGGCTTGGGGTGGCCGTCTGCACGAATGCCAACGGGCCGATGCAACTGCTCGATGAGGTGCCCGATTTGCAAACGGTCATCGCCATTACGCGCGACGGGGCCGGCGGAGTGTGGCTGTGCGATCGCTATGCCGGCGTTTTCCGGCTCCACAGCGGAATCGTGCAAAAATTCCCCGAGCTGCACCGCGAAGCCGACGGATGGGTTTCGGTTGCCTTCACGGATCCGGCCGGGCAGGTCTGGCTGGGGTTGACGACGGGCGAGGTGGCCCGGTATGTCGATGGTCGTTTTCAAATCTTTTCCGCGCGGGACGGCCTCTTTACCGGGCCGGTCACGGCCATTGCCACGAATGCCGCGGGCCAGCTTTGGGTGGCTGGCAAAGGCGGCCTCAGCGGTTTTGAACAAAACCATTTCCAAACTCTGGATCGCCGGCGCGGTCTGCCGTTCGATGACATCTATGCGTTGCTCCCGGATGATGAAGGCTGTTTTTGGCTCGCCGGGCCGGGTGGTCTGTTCCGGGTGGCAACCCGTGACCTGAGCGCCGCCCTCGCTGACCCCGCGGTGCGAATTACCGGCGAAACCCTGAGCCTGTCGGATGGACTGCGCGGCCAGGTGCGTCACATTCCCGTGGGTGTGCGCGGCATCGGCTGCAACGTGGCCACCAAAAGCACGGATGGCCGGCTCTGGTTTGCGACCACGGCCGGCCTCGCGGTGGTGGATCCCCGGCACATTCCGCGGAATCAACTGCCGCCGCCCGTGCGGATTCAACAACTGATCGTTGGCGGCGTCGGGCACACGGCCTTCGCCGGCCTGACGTTGCCGGTGGGCAGCAGGGATTGCGAAATCGACTACGCCGCGTTGAGTTTCAACAACCCTGCCAAAGTTCATTACCGATACCGGCTGGAGGGTTCCGATGCGGGCTGGGTGGATGCGGGAACTCGGCGGCAGGCGTTTTATTCCAATTTGCGGCCGGGCGCGTATCAGTTCCGTGTGACCGCCGACAACGGCGACGGTGTCTGGAACGAAACGGGCGATGCCGTGGATTTCAAGATCCTGCCCGCGTTCTATCAGACGGGCTGGTTCATGGCGCTGGGCATTGGCGTGTCGTTGACCATGCTGGCCGGCGGTTACGGGTGGCGGGTCCGGCAGCTCAAAGCGCGGCAGGCGGTGCTGCAAAAAGCCCGCGACCAGCTGGCCGCCGCGAACCTGTCACTGACCAGTGAAGTTGAGGAGCGTCAACGGGCCGAGAGTCGCCTGCGCCGCAGCGAGGATTATCTTGCCCAGGCACAAAAACTCAGCCGCTCCGGCAGTTTTGGGTGGAACATCGCCACGGGCGAGTTGGTCTGGTCCGCGGAAACCTTCTGCATTCTCGGCTATGCGGCGTCGGCCAAACCGGCGCTGTCCCTGGTTTTCGACCGGGTGCATCCGGACGATCTTCCGTTCGTCCGCGCCCAATTGGAGCAGGCGGCCGGCGACCGGAGCGCGCTGGACCTCGAACACCGGCTGTTGCTGCCGGATGGCCGGATCAAACACGTTCACGTCGTCGCCCGTCCGACGCATGCCGATTCCGGGGACGTGGAATTTGTGGGCGCGGTGATGGACATCACGGAACGCAAGCAGGCGGCCGAGGCGCTGCGGGCTTCCGAGCACCTGGCTCGCGGCCAGGTTGAGGCACTGACCAGCACGCTCTCGGCGTTGTCGCGCGAGTCCGAGCCGGAGCAGTTGCTTGCGCATGTGTTGCAGACCATGGGTAGCCAGCTCCGGGCCCACAGCCTGGGCGTGTATGAACTCGACGAGACCCCCGGTCAGGTGCAACTGGTCGCGTTCAGCGAGCACGGTCGTCTGCGTCTGGCCACGCCGGGAGAAACCCAGGCCTCGCTGCAATTTGATCTCGCGGTGACAAAACATCCGGTCTGGACCGAATTTTTCACCACCGGCGCGCACTGCGTCATC
>DASTWL010000009.1 GCA_035765895.1 Verrucomicrobiia bacterium
GGCCAGGTCGGCTGGTTCTGGGTGCTGGTGTCGGTCGGGGTGGCCTTGATTTGGTTCGCGATGCGCGGCCGCTTGCTGGCCGCCGGTTTCAACTGGGGCGGCCTCCTGGTGTGCGGGCTGCTGGTGGTCGATCTGGGCCGGGCCAACCTGCCGTGGATCGTGTATTGGAACTATCCCGACAAGTATGCGGCCAACCCGGTCATCGATTTTCTACGAACCAAGCCATACGAGCATCGGGTGGCGGCGTTGCCGTTTCGGTCCCCGCCGCAACTATCCCTGCTTGACCAGATTTACCGCATCGAATGGATGCAGCAACATTTTCCCTACTACAACATTCAAAGCCTCGATATCGTGCAGATGCCGCGTGAACCGGTGGATTTGAAGGCTTTTGAATCCACCTTGCAGTTCCAGGGAACGGAGGAGTCGTTGCCCATGGTGACGCGGCGGTGGGAGTTGACCAATACCCGTTATCTTCTGGGGCCGGCAGGGTTTTTGGATGTTTTAAACAGCCAGCTCGATCCGGTGAAAAAACGGTTCCGCTATGCGTTGCGCTTCGACATTACGCCCAAGCCGGGGGTGTTGGAGCCGACCCAGGCTCAGGACTTCACCGCTGTGGCGAACACCAATGGTGTTTATGCCATTTTCGATTTTACCGGGGCGCTTCCGCGCGTGAAGCTTTATGCGGACTGGCAGGTGGTAACCAACGATCAAGCGGCCCTCGCGCGGCTGGCCAGCCCGAAGTTTGATCCGGAGCAAAGCGTTTTGGTTGACACCCCGCTCGACGCGGCGGGTTCCACCAATGGGACTGCTGGGCACGTCGATTTCGTGTCCTACGCCAACAAACACATTGTGCTGAAGGCCGATGCCAAAGGGCCGGCGGTCTTGCTTTTAAATGATCACTATGATCCGGGCTGGACCGTAAGAGTGGATGGCAGGCCCGTCACGATGTTGCGCTGCAATTATCTGATGCGTGGGGTGTATCTGTCCGGCGGTGAGCACACCGTTGATTTCTCGTTCCGTTTTCCCTCCATGACGCTTTACGTCACCGCGGCCGCCTTGGGACTGGGCATCATTCTGGTCGGCGTCTTAATCACGGCTGAACGACGCCGGAAGGTGGGACCCTCCGGTTCCCAATCCGCTTCGTCCGCCCCAAAAACTTCAAGTGCGGGCTGAAGCGGCACGCGCTCGCCCGGTCGCTGCCACTTGGTTCCGCCTTCGCCCTGCGTCAATCGGGCAATGCCGCATAACGTGCCCGCATTTCGTGTAGTATCCAAACTGTTGCTGCTCCGTTCCCCGTCCGAGGCTTGCACGGCTGGTGCGGCCGCCGCATAATCGCAGCTCCTTTGTCGGTTTCACCAACGCATTTGTAATTATGAGCAACGCACCCATTCGTGTCGCCATCACCGGCGCCGCCGGTCAGATTGGCTATTCCCTCCTGTTCCGCATCGCCTCCGGAGCGATGTTCGGTCCGAGTCAGCCGGTCATTCTGCACCTGATTGAAATCCCCGACGAGAAGGCCATGAGCGCGCTCCAGGGCGTTTGCATGGAGCTCGACGACTGCGCGTTCCCGCTGCTCAAGGGCATCGTGCCCACCTCCAGCCTCGACGAAGGCTTCAAGGGCGTGAACTGGGCGCTGTTGGTCGGCGCCGTGCCGCGCAAACAGGGCATTGAACTCAAGGACCTTCTCGGCATCAACGGCAAGATTTTTACCAGCCAGGGCCAGGCCATCGCGAAGAACGCCGCCAGCGACGTCCGCACGCTCGTGGTTGGCAATCCCTGCAATACCAACGCGCTCATTGCCAAGGCCAACGCCAAGGGCGTGCCGGAGAATCAGTTCTTCGCCATGACCATGCTCGACGAGAACCGCGCCAGGACCCAGCTTGCGAAGAAGGCGGGCGTCGATGTCACGGCCGTCAGCAACCTTGCCATCTGGGGCAATCACAGTGCGACGATGTATCCCGATTTCTTCAACGCCCGCATCGGCACGCGCCCGGTGCCGGATGTCATCGGCCACCGCGAATGGCTGGAGAAGGATTTCATCACCACCGTCCAGCAGCGCGGTGCGGCCATCATCAAGGCACGCGGTCTGAGCAGTGCGGCCAGCGCCGCCAACGCCGTCGTGGACACCGTCCGCAACCTCGTCACGCCGACCAAAACCGGCGACTGGTTCAGCGTGGCGGTCTGCTCCGACGGCAGCTATGGCATCGAGAAGGGGCTGATGTTCAGCTATCCCATCCGCAGCGACGGCAAAAACTGGAGCATCGTCCAGGACGTGCCGCTCAACGAATTCAGCAAGGCCAAAATCGCCGCCACCGAGGCCGAGTTGAAGGAGGAAAAGGGCATGGTGGCCGACCTGCTCGGCAAGTGAGCCCGCTGGTTTCAAGCGGAGGGCGGATGCGCTGAGCATCCGCCCTTTTTCTTTGCCCGGCCGGATGCTGGCGAACCGGGCACGGGACCGCGAAAACCCGGTAACGAATTCCCCGCTTTGCTTCTGGGAGAGGTATGGACACAGTGAAGCTCGATCCGAACATGGAGCAGCCGGGGAAATGTCCGCAGTGCGGCACACCGCTCGCGCCTGATGCGCTGGGCGGACTTTGCCCCGCGTGCCTGCTCAAGGCGGGTGTCGCTGACGAAACCATCACCGAAGGCAAACAACCGCCGTTTCGCCCGCCGTCGGCCGCCGAAATCGCCCCGCTGTTCCCGCAGCTGGAAATCCTCGAACTCATCGGCAAAGGCGGCATGGGCGCGGTTTACAAGGCGCGCCAGAAGCAGCTCGACCGCATCGTCGCGCTGAAGATTCTCCCGCCCGGCATCGGCGAGGACCCGGCGTTTGCCGAACGGTTCGCCCGCGAAGCCAAGGCCCTCGCGAAACTGAACCACCCCGGCATTGTGACGCTGTATGAGTTTGGCGCCGTGGGACAGGCTTCCAGCCTGTCCGGTGGGGCAACCGAAGCTGCCACCACGCCCGAATCCCCCGGGGCGGCCACGCCAAACCAGGCAGTCAAGATGCCTGTCCCACAATTCTTCTTCCTCATGGAATTTGTGGACGGCGTGAACCTGCGGCAGCTCATGCAACATGGACGCATTTCGCCGCACGAAGCGCTGGCCATTGTGCCGCAGATTTGCGACGCGCTGCAATACGCGCACGACCAGGGCATCGTCCACCGCGACATCAAGCCGGAGAACATCCTCATGGACCGCCGTGGCCGCGTGAAGGTGGCGGACTTCGGCCTGGCGAAAATTGTGGGTAACGAACCCCTCACCTGTCCTTCGGACACCCTCTCCCCATCGGATGGGGAGAGGGACGGGGTGAGGGGCTCCCCTGTTCTCACCGACGCCGGCAAGATCATGGGCACGCCGCAATACATGTCGCCCGAGCAGATTTACGCGCCGGGTGAAGTGGATCATCGGGCGGACATCTACGCGCTCGGCGTCGTGTTCTATCAGATGCTCACCGGCGAACTGCCGGGCAAGCGCATCGAACCGCCCTCAAAGAAAGTGCAGATTGACGTGCGCCTCGATGAAGTGGTGCTACGCGCGCTCGAGAGGAAGCCGGAGCGCCGCTACCAGCAGGCCAGCGTGCTCAAAACGCAGGTGGAGACGATTGCGGAAGGTAGCGCGGGCGTCCCGCCTGCCGAACCGGGCGTCGCGCCCGGTCCAATGTTCAACCAATTTGAATCCAGGCAGGCAACCCCACGCCCCAAGCCTCTGGTTGCCGCGCCCGCCATCGCCATGATGGTGGTGAGCGGCATCAATATCGCCGGTCTGCTCCTCGGTATCGGCGTGGCGGTGATTGTCGGCTTGTTGCCGGCAGTCTTTGGCATGGGCAACGTGCATTTCACCTTTCCGGGTTGGGGAAACAAATTGCCCTCGTTTTTGCCGGCCGGGATGGCCATTGGCGCCGCACTGCTCCTGGTGATCGCTTGGATGCTGGTTTGGCTGGCGGTGGGAGTTGTATCGTTCGTCGGCGCCCTGCGCATGTTCCAACTGCGCCGGCATGGCCTGGCCTTGACTGCTGCCATCATTTTCATCGTCGCGGGCGTGCTTGGGCTGGTGTTCAACGGGACCGCCTCGATATCGGGCCTTTGGTCGCTGCTTGAAATCGGTGTTGGCATCTGGGCACTGGTGGTCTTGCTGCGGTCTGAGGCAAAAGCGGACTTCGCGCGGCGCTCCGAGCAGTTCAACATTGGGCAAAGCGCGGCCCCGCCCACCGCCGAAGCAGCCCATCTGCAATCGGTCCGCAAACAGGTGGCGGCGCCGGCCATGGGACTGATGGTGACTTCCGGCATGAGCCTGCTGCTGTTGGGCGCGCTGTGGCTGATCCTGCTCTTCGGCGTGCATTGGCAATCTGCTGGCGGAACTGACTCCCTGAGCCTCGGCTTGCCGGGGATTCATTTCTCCAAATCCATGTCGCCCGGCACCGGCATGCGTCCCTGGGCGTTGATCATCGGCCAAGTGCTGCTGCCGCTGGCGATGTGTTCCGCGCTGATCACGTTTCTGGGCGGCTGGTGGATGCGGAAGCTGCGAGGTTACGGATTGGCGATGACGGGCGCGGTTCTCGGCATGCTCACGCCGCCAGGATTTGTTCTGGGTTTCATTTTTGGTGTGTGGGCGATCGTCGTGTTGGTGCGCCGTTCCGTGCGCGAGGCTTTCCACGCGGAGGATGTGCGGGCGCGGGCATCATTGCGGAAGGGTTCGGGTGTGGGCAAAGCACTTGGCATCGGCTGCGCCGGACTGTTCGGACTCGGGTTGTTCTTCTTGTGGTTGGCACCTGCCCATCGAGTCATGGCTGCGGGCCCCCAGCAGCCGGCGATGGTTGCGTTCCTTCCCCTGGCCTTGCTCGGCGGATTGCTCCTCCTGCTGGTGGCCGCGGTGGTCACGGGTTTGATTGTCTTTCTGCGGCGGAAGAATTCCTCCGGCACCGGCAAGGCGCTGGCGATTGGCTGTGGCGTCGTGGCGCTGGGCGGGACGCTCGTGCTCGCGCTGCTGGCCGGGTCGTTCTTCTTGCTTCGCGCCAAGCGCGTGGAGGTTGTCAGCCGGGAAATGGCGACCCGCCAGGAAGCCGAGCTGGCGGTGGCCAGGGCTCACGCTGAGCAACAAATGGCTGAAGCCAAAGCGCGGGCGGAAGCGCAACAGGCCGCAGCCAAGGCCAGCGCCGAGGCGCTTCAAGCACAGGCAAAGGCGCCCGCGAATTCTGGTTTCGGCCCCATCACGGAGCGCACCATCACGCTGGGCGAAGTGGGTGCGGCCGGTCTGACCTTCATCAACCTCGAACGCGCCGAGATCATGCCCGCCCCGTTTCCGGTCGCCGTCGCGGCGGGCGAGCCCGAACTTTTCAAGCACACCGCGCCGCTCGACGAATGGATTGCATCCTCCGGCGTCGATCTCGCCTTCCAATTGACGGACCGCAACTGGGGCTGCGTGCCGCTGGGGCTGCGCTTGATTTACCAGCCGCATGCCCCGGAGGACGCCACTTTTCTCGACAGCCTGACGTCCGCGGCGGCGCAGGCCATCCTCACGGACCCGCAGGTTCGCGGCGATGCGTATGCCTCGTTGGGCACGCAGGTGTCGGCCTATCCGGTCACGGCGAACTATGTTTTCAAGACACGCCGTGGCGTGGTGGGGCTCCTGCAAATCGCTGGTTTTACCAACGAGGTCAACGGCATCAAAATCCGCTTTCGGCTGATGTCAGCCGGCGATTCGTCACCGGCGCTCACCAACCGGGCGCCGGCGGCCGCCGATTTCATCCCGGCCAAGAGCATCTCGTTCATCAACTGCCCGGTGGCCCAGGTTTTGGCGGCTTACTCGGCCTTGACCGGGGCGACGCTCGATGTCGATCCCGCGGTGCAGCAGCTTTCCGCAACCATTTCCTATTTCAACGTCACTGATTTGTCGCGGGCCGAGGCGGTTCGTGAACTGGAACGGGCTCTGCACGACGAAGCCGGCATCGACGCCGTTCACCTGGGGCCGAAGCGGATCAAGTTGACGCTGGTGCCGCCTCCGCCTTCGGCGGCCGAAACCAGGGCGGCTGCGGCGGACCAATTTCAGTTTCGCTGGGTTGCCGCCGAGGGCGAAACCAATGTGCCGGCGGACCTGCTGCCGTCCCTGGATGGCCGGGCCGGCCAGCCGCCGTTGCGCGTGCGCCGCGAAGTTGTCCTGACCAGCGCGGACGTGGAGAGCGCCGGCCTGTCGCGGTTCCAATCCGACCAAAAGGAAATCGAGGTGTTTCTGAGCCCGCGCGGGCGCGAAAAGTTTGCCCGGGCCACGGCGCAAAACCTCGGGCGCCAGCTGGCCATCGTCTGGAACGGCCGCGTCATCAGCGCGCCCGTAGTGCGCTCCCAGATATCCGGCGGCTGGGTCACCATCACCGGCCGGTTCAGCAATGCCGAGGCCCAACAACTTCTGGACGTGCTCAATCACCGCGCGTCCCATGATGTCGCCTCGATCGCGGACGATTTGAAGGCCCGCTTGAGTGCGGCGGATCAAATCATGGCGTTCAGCGAACGGGACAAGGTGCTGGCCGTCATCGCCCACGACGCGGCGCGAATGGGGGAACCGGAGTTTGTGCGCCAGGCGCTGGGCAAAATCATGGCCTTCTCCACCCGCGACAACGCCGCCTTGGACGCGGCGCGCGAGCTGTTGAAAGCCGGCCGGCGGGCGGACGCCATTGCAATTGCCCAGACCATCACGGCCTTCTCCCTGCGGGACGATGCGCTGAAGGAAATGGCGCAGTGACCGCGCCGCGGTGACGGATTTCAGATCAACAACCATTGCGACTATGAACCAAACATTTTGTTACGGTCTCGCGCTTGGTCTGCTGGCGGCAGGTTGCTCGGGCTGCATCACCCACAAGTCCGTCGTCTATCACGACGTGGAACGCGTGAAGGTGGCGTTCGAGAGCGATGCCGCCGCCCGGCTCTTTTACGAGACGCTCAGCCAGAACCCGGGCGGCCGCCGTTACTCGGAGAGCACCACCACCGTTTCCATTCCCATCATCTTCGAAAACGAGCAGAAAACCGTGCCCGGCCCGAATGTGAAGTTCAACGATGCCGTGGCGGCCTGCGACACCAACAAGGACGGGGTCATCACCGAGACGGAAGCGCGCATTTTCGCAAACCAGCGTTGAAGGTTCGCTTCAAACTGGTGCGGTCGCAAAGAACGCAAAGAACGCAGGGATTGATTCTGACTGCGGACCTGTTTTCCTCTTTGTGATCTCAGCGGTCGAATGATGCCCCCCAAATCCCCTTCAAACAGTGTGCCGGGCGATATTTTCGCCACAACACATTGGTCCGTCGTGCTCGCCGCGGGCAGGGAGCGCACACAACAGGCTGATCGCGCGCTGGCGACGCTCTGTCAGTTGTATTGGCATCCGCTTTACACATACGTGCGGAAACGCGGTTATTCTCCTCACGACGCGGAAGACCTTACCCAGGAGTTCTTCGCCCGGATTCTGGCGCGCAACGACGTGGCTACGGTCAGCCGCGAGCGGGGGAAGTTTCGCTCGTATCTGCTGGCGGCGATCAATCATTTCCTGTCGGACGAATGGGACAAGGCCCGTGCCCAGAAGCGGGGCGGTGGGCGGGTCATCCATCTCGACAGTGCCGTGGCCGAGTCGCTCTATGCGCAGGAGCATGCGGACGGGCTGACGCCGGAACGGCTTTTCGATCAACGCTGGGCCATTACCGTGCTGGAGGAGGTCTATCGGCAGTTGCGTCAGGAATATCAGCGTGCCGGCAAAGCGGCTTTGTTTGAAACCCTGCGGTTTGCGCTTATGGGCGAACGTAGCGCCGTGCCGTATGCCCGCCTGGCTGTCCAAATGAATCTGACCGAGGCCGCAATAAAGGTAGCCGTTCATCGTCTGCGGAAACGCTATCGGCAGGTGCTGTCTGAATTGGTTGCGGGCACAGTGTCATCGCCGGATGAGGTCGATGAGGAAATGCGTTACCTGCTGCGCGCCTTGTCGGATGCGGCCAGCTGGTTGTAACCTTGGGTCAACTCTTCCTCTGTAACTATTGGAAGAAGAGTTATGGAAGCCACAAAACACTGTCCAAATTGCGGGAAGCCGCTGCCTGCCAGCGCGCTCGAAGGTCTCTGTCCGGCTTGCATGTTGCAGGTGGGGGTGGCCGCCGATTCCGTGCCGGAACCTGTTGTGGGCCCGGGCGGAACCGTGATTATGTCTTTGCCGGACGCTCCCCCGTTGCCGGCCCCTGAAATCGGCGGGCCATTCGGCCGTTACCAAATCATCCGTCGGCTGGGCCATGGTGGCATGGGGGTGGTGTATGAGGCGGAGGAGTCTGATTCCGGCCGGCGGGTCGCGCTCAAGGTGATTAATCAAAAACTCAGCTCACCTGCCGATCGCGCCCGTTTTCTCCGGGAAGGGCGATTGGCCGCCTCCATCAACCACCCGAATTGCGTTTACGTTTTCGGCACGGAGGAGATTAAAAACACTCCGGTCATCGCGATGGAATTCGTTTCCGGTGGCACGCTCCAGCAACGGCTTTCCCGGGAAGGTCCGTTCCCGGTGGGGCGCGCGGTGGACGCCATCCTGCAGGTGATTGAGGGGCTTGAGGCGGCGCAGGCGGTCGGGATTCTTCATCGGGACATCAAGCCCTCGAACTGTTTTGAGGATGCCAGTGGCAATGTGAAGATCGGCGATTTCGGCCTCTCCATTTCCACGTTGCCGCGGGAGGAAAGCAACCTTACTGACTCAGGTGCCGTCGTGGGCACGCCGGCGTTCGCTTCGCCGGAGCAGCTTCGTGGCGAGGATTTCAGTGCGCGTTCAGACATGTATGCGGTCGGGGTGACGCTATTCTATTTGCTCACCGGCAAGCTGCCCTTTGAGGGAAATACGATGCCGCAGCTCGTCGCCAACACTCTCGAGAAACGCCCGCCTTCACCCCGCGAATATCGCCCGGAAATTCCCATTGGGCTGGCGCGCGTGATTCTTCGTTGTCTCGATAAACACCCCACGGAACGATTCAAAAACTACGCGGAACTGCGTTTGGCGCTGGAACCCTTCTCCTCCGCGGCGCCCACTGCGGCGACGTTGGGCCTCCGATTTCTCGCGGGAGTTGCCGACTTGCTGTTGCTCAGCCTGCTCGGCATGACCGTGACCCTGCTGGGGTTTGGCGGGCCGTTTGAAATGATGAATCGATTTCTCAAATCGCCATCGAACATCTGGTGGTTCATGATCCCCTGGCTCATTTTCATGCTGCTTTACTATGCAATTTGCGAATCGCGCTGGGGCGCCACGGCCGGGAAGGCGCTATGCAGGTTGCGCGTGTTGCAGTCGGATCGTAATTATCCCGGGTTTGGCCGGGCGTTGTTGCGGGCGGTAATCTACACCTTGGTGCCGTTGCTGCCGTATTGGATCATTGCGGGTGCGGATCCGATGAAGTTCGCCACCCCTTCTGCCGGAACTTACCTGTTGAGCTTGTCCTATTACGTGCTCTTGGGGCTGCTGTTCTCCAGCGCCCGGCGGCGCAATGGTTTTGCCGCGGTGCAGGATCTCGTGACCGGGACGCGCGTCGTCTCGCGAACCGCACTGGAGCAGCGGCAATCCTTGGCGGTCAGTGACCTGCAGCCCGCAGGTCTGGAAACTTATCCTACCGTGGGGCCCTTCCATGTGCTCCAGTCGCTGGGCAGGGGCGGCGAGGTTGAATGGATCGAAGGATACGATCTGCGCTTGTTGCGCCGTGTGCTAATTCGGCGGGTTCCGGCGGGCACACCGCCTTTGCCGGCAGCGCTTCGTCACATTTCGCGCGTGGGGCGGTTGCGCTGGCTGGCCGGGCGTCGTGATGGCGAGGAGAATTGGGACGCCTTCGAGGGCGTTGGAGGGCAGGCGCTCTTGAATCTGGTCGATCAACCGCAACCATGGAGCCGGGTCAGATTCTGGTTGCATGATGTGGCCGAAGAATTGGGCGCGGCAGAGAAGGATGGCACCTTGCCGCCGGTGCTGGCCTTGGATCGGGTGTGGATCACCCGCGAAGGACGGGCGAAGTTGCTCGACTTCCCGGCTCCCGGAGCGTCACCGGCTGCGGAGAACGTGGGCCGGCCACGGCCGCCGATTGCCGAACCCGCCTCGGACACGCGGACATTCATCAATCAAATCGCGGCCATTGCGCTGGGCGGCTGGGCTGCAAAGGATCAGCCAGCTGCCATGGTATCGGCTCACATTCCACTGCATGTGCGGCGGTTCCTGGAAACCCTGCCCAGTCTGGCTGGCGCGGATGCCATTGCGGTGACGCTTGGACCGCTCCTGCGACGGGTGGCTGAAGTTACGCGATTGCGGCGGGCGCTGATCGTCGCCGGGTGTGTTGCATTCCCATTGCTTTCCAGCCTGGCCGGCATTTGGGGGATGTCGATGATGCAAAACTGGCAGCGGCAGAATCCCGATCTGATGGCCTTGATCCAGGTATTGAACACTTGGCGCGCAAAGAACATGCCCTTTGTGCCGAAGAACCAGCTCCCGAGTGACCAGCTCACCGGCATTTATATTGCCGCGCACTTTGGCGGAGTCATCACCAATGAACCCGTTTGGTCGGGCGCACTGGCCCGGATGCTCATCCAACCGGACGCCCGCGAGTTCGCCGAGAAGAGCCTGCAGCAATACGCCTCACCCCCGGCCGAGGAACTCCAGGAGGCGGAAAGACGCTTTGAACCGATCGTCAAGCAGGTCCAACCCGGCGGCATGCCATCGCCGGTCCTGATGTCGCCGTTCGTCCTCTGGATAACCCTGCTGATCTATGTTGCGGTTCCGGCGGTCATCGCGGCGCTGCTATTCCGTGGTGGCTTGGTGCTGCTGGCGTTGGGTGTGACGTATGTGCGTGTGGACGGGCGCAAGGCTTCACGCGGCCGCGTGTTCTGGCGCAGTGTCGTGGCGTGGAGCCCCGTGGTTGGGGCGGTGATGCTCGGCGGGGCGGCGATGACAATGAAATCCTTGCCGCTCACCTGGCTGGTCTTGGTGTTGATGATTGGTTTGACCGTCTGTTCACTGTTGTTGCCTGGTCGCGGTTTGCAGGATCGTCTGGCGGGAACGTGGCCGGTGCCGCGCTGACGCTGTTGGCCGGCCCTGCGGTCTGCCGTTCACGCTGGAACCAGATCGTAAATTTCTGGTAACGAACGGCCCGAATTGCTTCTGTGGCTTGTTGCGGCAGCACGCGACGAGGTTTGAGCACCGAAAACCGCACCAACTTGTCAGCGCCGGGCGACATCTTCGCCACGACGCGCTGGACGGTCGTGCTTGCGGCGGGGCGGGGGCGCACACCGCAGGCGGACCGCGCCCTGGAGGAGTTGTGCCGCGCCTACTGGTTTCCGTTGTATGCCTACGTGCGGCGCCGCGGTTATGCCAGGGAGGATGCGGAAGATTCCGTGCAGGCCTTTTTCGCGCGGTTCCTGGCCAGGAATTACCTCGAAGGCCTCAGTGCGGAGCGCGGACGATTTCGCGCGTTCCTGCTCGCGTCGCTGAAAAACTTTCTCGCCAACGAATGGAAAAAGTCCCGGCGCCTCAAGCGCGGCGGCGGCGAAACGGTGCTTTCGCTCGATTGGGAAACGGCGGACACCAAGTTCCAGGTGGCGGCCACCAATGAGCCGGGGCCGGACCAGGCGTTCGACCGCGAATGGGCGGTGGCGCTGCTGGCCCAGGTGATTGAGCGGCTGCGCGCCGAGTGTGTGGCGGAGGGCCGGGGAGGCCAGTTCGAGCAGCTCAAGGTGTTTCTCACCGCCGGCAAGGGCGCCGTGCCGCACGCCGCGGCCGCGAAGGCGCTCGGCCTGGAGGAAGGCGCGGTGCGCGTGGCGGTGCACCGCCTGCGCAAGCGCTACCGCGAACTGCTGCGCGACGAGATTGCCCACACGCTCGCGGATCCGGCCCAGGTTGATGAGGAAATGCGCGCCCTGTTCAGCGCCTTTGCGTGAGCGGTGGGCCTCCGGAAGGAGGGCGCTTTTTTGAATGTTGCCCCGGCTGTCAGCGTCAGTTTTGGACATGAATTTGCGGCGCGCGTTTACCCTGATCGAATTGCTGGTGGTGATTGCCATCATCGCGATTCTGGCGGCCATGCTCCTGCCGGCGCTGGCCTCGGCCAAGGAAAAGGCCCGCGCCACCCAGTGCAAATCCAACCTCCGGCAGATTGGCCTGGGCTACACCATGTATGCAGATGATGCCGACGGGCGTTATCCCATCTCCGGCGGCACCATCGCGTGGAACCAGGTGGACGCCACCACGCACGCGCCGGGCTGGATGCAGCAACTCGCCTCCGTGGTGCAGAACACGAACGTGTTTCACTGCCCCACGGATCACAAATGGCAGTTCAGCTACTTCAACGGGGCGCGTGCCGCCTTTGTCGTCGCGAACCAGCCCGCTGCGGTCAACAGCCGGTCGATTCAGTTCCCCACCGCTTACGTGCTCTCCGGCGACACGGCCTGGGACGTGCCCAGCACCGAGGACGCCGACAAGGATGACTACACGCAAAACTGCGTGGGCGGACCCGAGAATGGCATCAACTGGATCGAATGGCGGGTGCACAGCCGGGGCCAGAACCTGCTTTTTCCCGACGGCCATGTGAACTGGTATCGGCGTTACGTCACCAACGAGATGACGTTCCGTTACGATTCGCTGCACGGCTGGGAGTGAACGGGCGGTTCACGGGCGCCACTCGACAAGCTTTCCGCGCCTGCCTATGCTCCCGTCATGGCTGCGAATACGCTGTCCCGCCCCGCAAGTTCAGGTGCTCCATTTCGCGCTCCGCGTTCCGCCTTCCGCGTTCCGTCGGTTGACCAGGTCATGGCCGAGGAACGCGCGGCATCCTTTGCCAAGCGCAGCATCAAGACCGACGCCAAGCTGGCCGGCCTGAAGCTGGCCGTGGCGATGATGGACCTCACCACCCTCGAGGGCAAAGACACGCCGGGCAAGGTCGCCTACCTCTGCCGCAAGGCGCTCCAGCCGGCCGACGCGAAATATGGCGTGCCGTCCTGCGCCGCCGTTTGTGTGTATCCCAGCATGGTCAAATACGCGCGGAAATTTCTCGGCGCGGATTCGCCCGTGCACGTCGCGTCCGTGGCGACCGGCTTTCCCAGCGGCCAATACCCTTTGCGCACGCGGCTTGAAGAAGTCCGCCGCGCGGTGAACGACGGCGCCGACGAAATCGACATGGTCATTGACCGCGGCGCATTCCTCGCCGGGGAACACGCGCTGGTGTTTGACGAAATCGCCGCCGTGAAGGAAGCCTGCGGCGCGGCGCATTTGAAGGTCATTCTTGAAACCGGCGAACTCGTCACGCTCGACAACGTCCGCCTCGCGAGCCAGATCGCCATGGAGGCGGGCGGCGACTTCATCAAGACCAGCACGGGCAAGGTGAACCCCGCCGCCACGATGCCTGTCACGCTCGTGATGTTGGAGGCCATCCGCGATTACTTCTTCGCCACCGGCATCCGCATTGGCATGAAGCCCGCCGGCGGCATCCGCACCAGCAAACAGGCGCTCGCGTATCTCGTCATGGTGAAGGAAACGCTCGGCGACGACTGGCTGACGCCCGACCTGTTCCGTTTCGGCGCCAGCACGCTCGTCAACGACGTGTTGATGCAAATCGCGAAGCTGGCGGAGGGCAATTACCAGTCGGGGGATTATTTCTCGTTGCCGTGAAGTTTAACCACGGATGAACACCGATGCACACGGACCTCAGTTCCCCTCCAGGGAGGGGTCAGGGGTGGGTTGGCCGCGAAAGAACTCAAAGAACGCAAAGAGCCTCTGACGCTAATTTCGCCAATTGACGCGGAGCCGAATTGAAAGCCCTGAAGGGGCAACGGAAATTAGCCCGGGGTTGGTGCGCCGGTGGCCGTGTGCAAGCACCTACCCCGGGTCAGCGTCCCACAAATTAATACTCCCTCTCATCCTCGGCCGAGGCGAGGAGTCGAAGGATTAACCAGCAAACAATTTGCTTGGAAATTCGCTCTGACCAATTTTGAAATCCAGCTCTCCGTTTGAACCTTTGACAGAATACATCTCGCGCTTGTGACGCGCGGCGCTGATCCATTCGATTGGGTCGTGTAGGTTGTCGAGGATTTGTTTTAACTCGTCATAGCTCAAGCAAACGACGCCGTCGTCACTACAAACCAGGACGAGGAAAACTTTCTCGAATTGAGCTTTCAACAAATCAATCTCCTGCTGGTGCTCCGTCATGAACGTGAAGCGCCACGGGGTCATCCGCTTCGATGAATACTTGATGAAAATTCCAACCGTGTCGTTCACAACATAGGAGGAGTTGGAAGCGGATTGGAACGGGCGAATGGAAAGTGGGCGTTGGGTCGCGTGGAGAATCCGCGCAAACACAAGGCCGTGATAAAATTCAAAGTCCCGGATCATTTTTTCCCCGTTTTCAGGAAACGAATGCTCCCTTCGTATTTGTAGAACACGCGGGCTTTTCCAGTTTCGTTGTAAAACACGTTGATGTGATGAATCGCGTCAGGATACTTCGTGACCTCCATCTGATTCTTACCAATGAAGCCCTTTGTGCGCGTGATGGTCGCCTTGTCCGTTTCTCCATCTTTGTCGGTGTAGCCCGCGATTGAGATTGGCGGATGAACCGCAACCGATTTGTCGCCAGCAGGGCAGAAACTTTCGATGTAATTGATCAGATAGGCCGGCAAACAGCTTTTCCCGAGCAGTTCAGCGAGTGCTTTAACTTTCTGGATTGGTTTGGCGCTCTGATTGATTATTTCCGCAATGGTTTCCTTGTGTTTGTCAAAATCGAAAAGAGCAAAACTCATTTCACCTTTGTCCACCAAGACGTTCGCGTTGTCTATGCTCGCACTGGCGACGGCTGTGATGCGCTCGCCATCAAGCCAAACGGGAGATTGTTTGTTCAGTTTACGCGATTCGAGAGAGAGCCGGTGGAAGATGAAGCATTGTTGCCAGTCGAGATAAAGATGCTTCGGAATCGTGAGTTCAAAATAATTCAGGTAGTCGCCCCGCGAGCCAAACATCCGAGCACGTTGAATATATGTGTCTTGCTGGAGTTTGTGCTTCACATCCCGCGTGAAGAACATGGAGATCAAATTGTTGAACGTTACTCCACGCGACACGATGTTGCCGCCAATGACAACGGTGAATGGAGCGGTCGGGTCGGTGGCGGTTCGATTTTCAGCGGTGTTGACTTCCTTGTCGCTGTTCATCACCACGATGTTATTTCTGTCGCGATTGGAGATGACGTATTTGGTGAGGTCGTCCGCGTGGCTTGAATAACGCGCGTTGGCGATTTCCCAAATTCGCTTAAAATACCCGGCGTGATTCGTGTTCTTTTCGTCCTTTAGCGCCTCGAAGATTTTGACAATGTTTTTGTAGTCAACCGAATGGTCTGCCTTTTTCCCGCTCGTATGGATCAGGATCGAATAGTTTTTCTCGGCGTCGTTGATAATCTCATTCAGATATGCAGCGTTGACCATGAAGCTGAACAGCGCTTCCCGCAAATACTTTGGATCGTCGCCTGCATCTGGCAGGAACGTCAGCCGATAGGGCAGGTTCTCGGTCGAAACCGGAAAGAATAAATCCTGACCGGTGTAGTTCGAGTGGGGCGGAAAGTCTATCCAGTGTTCATTTTGGTTTTGGTGCGTCTTGTTCAGATCAAGACGGGCGGGCGTAGCGGTGACGCCGATATAAGTGCCTTGCTCGCCAATCAGTTCGCCAGTCAAAGCATTGATTTTGCTTTTCTCGTTCTGGTTCACCTTGGTATTCGGCGTGGCATAATCAGCCTCGTCATCAATGACGACACGGTTTGGGTGGGCTTCGATTTTCTCCAACAGTTTTTGCAGGTCGCTGGAATTCTTCTTGCAGAATATCACCCACTGGTGGTCTCCGATGGCAACTTCAGGCGGCAGTATTTCGCTAAACTTCTTCGGCAGCGGCGCCAGACCAGACCGCTGAAAGCGCTCCAAGTTCTGCCCGAGCAATTGAACGCTGTCATTGAGCAATACGATCACCAGTCGGAAGCCCACGTCCAGCAGCTTTGCCGTCAAAGCAATCATCATCTCAGTCTTGCCGCTTTGGGGCTCGCCGTAGATGACAAACGACCTTTGCCCGGCTTGGATGTTCGTCACGGCGTTCTCAACTACACCTTTGATGCGCTCCACTTCTTGGCCAGACGCAACCAGCTTTGCCAAGCGCCGCTCGTATCGATTGTCGTTCGTTGTTTCCTTCTTCAGTTCGTTGAGATTGAACATAGACAGTTACCTGTTGGACGGCCAAACGCTACTTGATTGGTGGAGAGGATTGGCAATTTCCGCGTGCATGTAAAATTGAAACTTGCTGCGGAAAAGCTCGACTGCCTTAATGCGCTGGAGATGATCGGACTTCGACCAATTCACCCTTTCCCAGCGCGAATGTCTCCGGAAATTGTGTGGGATGAATTACCAGCGCCTCCCAATCGCGTTCGGGTGCTCGATCCGATGATGGGTTCAGGGACGACACTCGTTGCAGCGCGGATGCGCGGCCACGAGGCGATTGGCTTCGACCGTGACCCGCTCGCTGTTCTTATTGCAGGCGCTTGGGCTTCAGACGTGGACGTGATTTTTGCGCAAAGGAAAGCCGAAGAAGTTTTGAATCGCGCAAAAGAACGCGCCCGCGGGATCAAGCAGCGCGACGCTTACCCGCGTGGGGCGTCGGACGAGACAAAGGAATTTGTCCGCTACTGGTTCGATACGACAAATCGAACGCAACTAGCGGCGTTGGCTGACAGCATTTCCGCCACTCACAATCCGCACATAAAACGACTGCTCTGGTGCGCGTTCTCGCGACTCATCATCACAAAACAGTCCGGCGTGTCGTTGGCAATGGATATTTCCCACAGTCGTCCGCACAAAACTCGCGATAAGGCACCCATCAATGCGTTTGACCATTTTGAGCGAGCGATGAGACAGATCACGAAAGCCGCTCCTTTTTCAGGCAGCGAACCCTCGCGCCCGCAGATTTCAGTAGAGAACGGAGATGCGAGACAGCTTCCGCTGGAGAACGAAAGTGTTGACGTGGTGGTCACGTCGCCGCCTTACCTAAACGCCATAGATTATCTTCGTGGGCACAAGTTCTCGCTGGTTTGGATGGGGCACGATGTGGCGGAAGTCCGCGAACTTCGCTCCACAAATGTCGGCGCTGAAGTTTCGGCTGAATCGTGCGACAACGACAAGGCGACCGAGACGATTATGCAACAGATGTGCGATGGCGAGCTTCGAGGCCGAAGTCACGGGATGCTTCGCCGGTATGTGCGAGATTTGCGTAAATGCATGAGCGAAAATTTCCGCGTGCTGCGTCCGGGTGGTAAAGCCGTTTATGTGGTCGGTAATTGCAACCTCCGTGATGCGTATGTTGAAAACTCAGCGTGTGTGAATGCTCTTGCCGAGGAAGTGGGGTTTGATGTCCGCTCAACTCGCAAGCGTCCGCTTCCAGAGAACCGTCGATACCTTCCTCCACCAGGCAAGCGAGGCGCGGGCGCTGCGTTGCACAAACGTATGCGTGAAGAGGTGATTCTAACTCTGGTCAAAAATTGATCGATTCCTCTCCCCGGCCCTATCCTCGTTTTCAATTTGTTTTCTCCCCGACGACCCTCATCCGGTCTGCGACGACCTTCTCCCGCTCCCGCGAGCGAAGGGCAGCGAGGAGAGGGGCAATTATTGGTGGGACGCATTCCCGGGGTAGGCGTTCCTCGCCCGTCCGGCTCGGACCGCCAACCCCGGGCTAATTGGACTCGCTTATTCCCATTCGCTCGGCCCTATGGGCCTTTGCTTTCAGCAAATTCCTTTCGCCGTTTCCCAAGCGACTCAAGTCCGTTGCTCCGTTGGGGCAAGTCAGTTGGGCCTTCGCGTGCATTCGCGAAATTCGCGTCAGAGGCTTTTTGGGTTCTTTGAGTTCTTTCGCGGCGACCCACCCCTGACCCCTCCCTGGAGGGGAACTGAGGTCCGTGTGCATCCGGGTTCATCCGTGGTTAAATCCTTTGACTTGTTTGCGGCCTTGTTACGCTGCCGCCACCGAATGAGCCAGCCCGCCCCCAACCCCTCCGAGTTGATCCTCTACCAGACTGAGGACGGGCGGACGCGTTTAGAGGTGCGGCTGGAGAACAAAACCGTTTGTCCCAAGGTCTGCCCTCACCCCGGCCCTCTCTTCCACGAGAGGAAGAATCGTCCGCCGCGTTGTGGCGAATCGAACGCGCCGGGTTTTCGTGCCGGTTCTCCTGCAAGCGGTCATGCGGTGGAGACAGCACGGGCGACGTCCGCATTGCACGAGACGGCCGCCAGCCATCCCCTCTCCCTGGGGGAGAGGGTCAGGGTGAGGGCGGGCGTCCAACCATTTCATCTGATTCACCGGCCCTGAGTCTGATCATGAAAACCCAATCCCGAACCCAGCCCATCCCGCCGGCCATGCAACGGGCCCTGGCGGCCAACGTAAAGGCCCGTGCGGCTTTTGCACGACTCCCGGCGTCCCATCAGCGCGAATACGTGCGTTGGATCACCGAGGCGAAGCGGCCGGAGACCGTCGCGCGCCGGCTGGAGAAGTTGATGCCCATGTTGCTTGCCAAAGCGGACGCGAACCGTTGAACTCTTGGCCATGAAGACCAAAGCCAGACCCGCCGCCCGCCGGGTTCCCGTCAAACGCGCCGGTGTGTCGGCCGTTGCGACCGCGCCCGCCGTCGTGCCGCTGAAAAGCCGCGCGCTCAATTTCGGCGGCAAGTGGGATTACGCGCCCGCGCCGGAGGATTTCAAATACATCCAGATTGCGCCGCGCCACGAACTGTTCATCAACGGCCAGTTCGTTGCGCCGCATTCAGGGAAGTATTTCGAGTCGATCAATCCGGCCACGGAACAGACGCTCACCGAGATCGCCGCTGCGGACGAGACGGATGTGAACCACGCGGTGTCGGCTGCGCGCCGCGCCTACGAAAATGTCTGGAGCAAGCTGCCCGCGCGGGAACGCGGCAAATACCTCTACCGCATCGCTCGCATCATCCAGGAGAAGTCCCGCGAACTCGCCGTGCTCGAAACGATGGACGGCGGCAAACCCATCAAGGAATCGCGCGACTTTGACCTGCCGATGGTTGCGGCGCATTTCTTCTATTACGCGGGCTGGGCCGACAAGCTTCAGTATGCGTTCCCCGGCAAGATGCCGCGGCCACTGGGCGTCGCGGGGCAGATCATCCCGTGGAATTTTCCGTTGTTGATGGCGGCGTGGAAGCTCGCACCGGCGCTCGCCTGCGGCAATACCGTCGTGCTCAAGCCCGCCGAGACGACTTCGCTCACGGCATTGCGGCTCGCGCAGATTTTGCTGGAAGCGGAACTCCCGCCGGGCGTGGTGAACATCGTCACTGGCGCGGGCGCGACGGGCGCGGCGCTGGTGAATCATCCCGACGTGGACAAGATTGCGTTCACCGGCAGCACGGAAGTTGGGAAGCGCATTGCGAAAGCCTGCGCGGGCACAAAAAAGAAACTTACCCTCGAACTCGGGGGCAAGGCGGCGAACATCCTGTTTGAGGACGCGCCGATTGATCAGGCCATCGAAGGCGTCATCAACGGCATCTACTTCAACCAGGGCCATGTTTGCTGCGCGGGCTCGCGCCTGTTCGTGCAGGAAGGAATTTATCCGACGGTCATCAAGAAGCTGCGCAATCGCATCCAGACGCTGCGCGTGGGCAATCCGCTCGACAAGAACACCGACATCGGCGCGATCAACTCACGCGCGCAGCTCGACAAGATTCGCGAGTTGGTGCAGAGCGGTGTCGAGGAGGGTTGCGAACTGGTTCAGTCAAGCTGTTCGCTGCCGGCGAAGGGCTATTGGTTTGCGCCGAGTTTTCTGACGAATGTGACGATGAGCCATCGGGTGGCGCAGGAGGAGATTTTTGGCCCCGTGCTGAGCGTGATGACGTTCCGCACGCCGGAGGAGGCCTTCGAGCGCGCGAACAACACGCCTTACGGCCTGAGCGCCGGCGTCTGGACCGACAAGGGCAGCAAGATATTCAAGCTCGTTAACAAGCTGCGCGCCGGCGTCGTGTGGGCGAATACCTACAACAAGTTCGACCCGACCAGCCCGTTCGGCGGTTACAAGGAAAGCGGCTTCGGCCGTGAAGGTGGATTGCACGGGCTGGCGGCATATTGCCGGTTGGATTGAGCCGGCGTCCCGACAATGAAAGTCATTTTCGGCGCGAGTTGCATGGTGGTGGGCGTGGTGCTGGTCATGTGGGGACGCAACATGGCCTATTCGTTGGGCGGGCATGTGCACTACGTGTTTACGGGCGCGCCCAGCAACAAGGCGTTGAATCTACTCGTGGGCGGCGGGCTGCTGATTGCGTTTGGCTTCTACCAGGCCTTTTGGAAGGCGCGGTGAAACGCGGGCGGTCCGGCCCGCCTTTTCCCTCCCGATAAAAAGTGCGACCCGCCGCAATTTGCGCGAGACGTGGTGTTGCGATTTTGGTTTAATGGGATGACTTTAACCGTGGATTCAGCCGGGGCGCCTGGAGTTGTGACGCGCGTCGCGGTTGAGCGCAAACAAGGGAAGCCAAGCTATGGAAGTTTATTTCGACAACATGACGGCGGAGAATGCCCGTTTGGACAAGCTCGCCCAGGAGATGGAAACGCTGGCCCAGAGCGCCGAGGAATTGGTGCAAAACGGCGGGGCCGCGCTGCCCGAAAAGGAGCGGCAGCGGCTGGCCGCCACGCTGGCCCAGTTGAAGTCCGCTGCCAGCCGCGTGAAAGAGCAGGCGATGAACGGCGTCCGCGCCACGGACCGGGTCATTCGGGCGCACCCTTACGAATCGGCGGGCATTGCGCTGGCGTTGGGGCTCCTCATCGGCGCCCTGGTCGGACGTTCCGGGCGCAGCAAGGACTAATGCTTCGGGCCGGCTGCGCGGCTGGACGTTCCGCGCGCGGACCCGGCAACGGTGTTCGTTCCATAAACCAGACGGACTCTGGTGGCGTCGAGCGCGCTGATTTGATTGTCTCCCCACTGACCGATGACGCGGTCGTAATTGGTTCCCACCGGATCCAGCACGGCGCACGGGCTGCTGCCGTCGCCGTCCTGGCAGGCGGATTCACATGTTGAAGCCCAGCAGGTGCGGTAGTGCATGATGGAGTAATAATCGTAGGGCGTGCTGCTCACGAGCCAGTTGGTTTGGGGCACCCAGTCGTAATCCCCCTCGCGGCCCGGCTTGATGTTCTCGTAATGCACGGTGACGTAACGGTCGCGATCCCAGCGTTGCTGCTCGTGGAAGAATCCAAGGACGTGGCCAAGTTCGTGGGCCGGCATCCATTCGCCCTGCCGCCACCAGAACGCCGTGATGTTGATGTCGGAACGCTGGCCGCGGGCGAAACCAACGTGGCTCGTGTTGTTGCCGGCATCCGTGCGGCCCGTGAAATAAACGTATTCGGCTTCCGTGGTGCGCGGGACAAAGCGAAGGCGGGCGCCGGTGTTGGCCCAGCGTTGCATCGCGCGCTGGACGGTCTCCCGCTGCGCCCCGGTGAGTTGCGAAACGTCATACGGAATGACGCCGCCGGGCCAGGGCTCCGGTTTGGTGGTGTGCTTTTGCTGGTGCGCCGGATCGGAATCGGCCCCGACGTGCAGCGCGAGCAACAGGCCCAGCAATCCGGGCAGCCGCTTCAGCCGGCGAGACTTTGAGTTGCGGTTGGCCTTCATGGCGGTTTCAGGTCAGGCCATGGCAACCCATTGGCCGCCCGCGCGGGCCGAGGCCAGGCAGGCATCCATGACCTGCTGGGTCTGGCGGGCCATGGCGGGCCAGTCGTTGTTGAGCGTGCCGCTGCGGACCTGCCGGGCGAAGTTGCGGAACATCAGCGCTTCCTGCGCCGCCGCGGTCGTGGCCGTGTCCAGATACAGGTCCACGTCGGACTTCAACGTGGGCTGATAATTCACCTCCCAGGCGACGGGATTCTCCGAGTTGGGCAGCACGAAGTCGGGCACGCGCAACGCGCCTTGCGCGCCGCTGACGTTGGCCCACTGCTGGCCGGCGGCGCGGAAGGAGCAGTGAAATCCGGCCGACACGTCATCGTCGAACCGCAATTCGCCGGAAAAATCCAACGGCACGCCGTCGGCGTTGGCGGCGAGGATACGGCCGGAAACCTGGCGCGGCCGCTGCCAGTGCACGACCCAGAGGCTGAAGCGCAGGCAATACCAGCCCAAATCGCCCAGACAACCCGCGGGCTCAAGGGCGGCTTGGGCGCGGATGTTGCGTTGCGCAAAATCTTCGGTGCCCAGAAAGCTGAACACGGACGTGATGCGCCGCACACGGCCGATGCGGGGGTCCGCATTCAGGAGGGGCCGCAACGCGTCGAGACGCGGGTTGTGCATGAACATCACGCCGTCCATGAACTGCACACCATTGCGCTGGCAGGCCGTGAGGATTTCCTCCAGCTCAGCCAGATTCACCGCGCCGGGTTTTTCGCTGATCACGTGTTTGCCCGCTTCTGCGGCGCGAATGGCCCATTCCTTGCGCAGGACGGTGGGGAGCGGCAGATACACGGCCTCGATGCGCGGGTCGGCGAGCAGGGCCGCGTAACTTTCGTGGGGTTCGGGCGACACGGTCATCGGGGCCGCCGCCTGACGTTCCGCGATGAACTCCCGTGTGCGGGCGGGCTGGCGCGTGGCCAGGGCGACCAACTGAACATTGCCGCTGAGCTGGATGGCCTGCCAGTTCTTCTTGCGCAGAATGCCCGCGGCGCCAAGGACTCCCAGTTGCAGTGGTTTGTGCGTCGTCATGAAGCGGTGCGCCATGATGGAGGCCCGCTCGGGCCCGAGTCAACGCGTCGGATTGGCGGATTGCCTTCCGGGCCGGGGATGGCGCACAATCGGGCTCATGGAAAACTGGCTCTGGTTCATTCTCATTGGTCTGGCCGCCGGCTTTCTCGCCGGTCTTGTCCTGAAGGGCCACGGCTTCGGACTGCTGGGCAATCTGGTGGTCGGCGTCATCGGAGCACTGCTCGGCGGGTTTCTGTTTGGGCTGGTGGGCTTGAGTTCCACGAACGCCCTCGGCAGACTCATCTCCGCCTTTGTGGGTTCGCTGGTTCTGCTGGTGGTCATCGGCTTCGTGAAACGCAGGGGCGCTTAACCCGGAGGAATCATGATGAAAAATGCGATTGCCGTGGGCCTGCTCGTGGGGGGCGTGCTGTTGATCGTTTGGGGCCACAACATGGCGCAGTCCATCGGCGGCCAGGTGCAGAACGTGTTCACCGGTTCGCCCGGCGACAAACCGATGTATCTCTACGTTGGCGGCGGCATCCTGTGCGCCATCGGCGTGGTGCAACTGCTGTGGAACCGGAAATGACCATGACCCGCCTCGACGTCAAAAAAACCTACAAGCTTTGCGTGGGCGGAAAATTCATCCGCAGCGAAAGCGGCAAGTCGCTGCCCGCCACCTCGGCGAACGGCGCGTTTCTCGACAATTACGCCTGGGCGTCGCGGAAGGATTTGCGCGATGCCGTGGGGGCCGCGCGCGCCGCGCACGAGGGCTGGGCCAAGTCGAGTGCGTATCTCAAGGGCCAGATTCTCTATCGCGCGGCCGAAATGATGCAGGGCCGCACGGCGGAGCTGGTTCACGAGCTGTCCCGCGCGCTGAATGTCCCGCACGAGGTTTCCGCCCGCGAGGTCACGGCCACGATTGACCGCCTGGTGCATTTCGCCGGCTGGACGGACAAATACCAGCAGGTCTTCGGCAGCGTGAATCCGGTGGCGACGTCGCATTTCAATTTCACCACGCCCGAGCCCACGGGCGTCGTGGCCGTGCTCGCGCCGGATGAACCCGCGCTGCTCGGGCTGGTTTCGGCGGTGGCGCCGGTGATTCTCAGCGGCAACACCGCCGTCGTGCTCGCGAGCGAAAAGCATCCGCTGCCCGCGCTGACGCTGGCGGAAATCATCGCCACGAGCGATTTGCCGGGCGGCGTAATCAACCTGCTGGCAGGCAAACGCGCCGAACTGGCGCCGCACGTTGCCAGTCACATGGATATCAACGCGGTGGTGGACGCCACGGGCGACGCCGCTTTGGGCGCCACACTGCAAGGCGGCACGGCGCTGAACCTCAAGCGCTACGCGGCCCGCGCACTCGCGCCTGAGGAATGGTTCACGGCCCGGGCCGAGGATCCGTATTGGATTCTCGACACGGTCGAAATGAAGACTGCGTGGCATCCCATCGGCATCTGATCCGTTGAACGCGACGTCTGGCGCGTGAGCCGAAACGACCGCGCGGCGCAGGCCAATTTTCCGTTCCCATGAATCCGAACCTGACTCCCGCTGAACTTGCCCGGCACATCGAACTCACGCCGTTGCGCGCGGATCTGACGGCCCGGCAGCTCGACCAGCTCTGCGCCGAAGCGCGCGAACATGCCTTTGCCGCGGTGTGCGTGAACACGTCGCGCCTCGAACTCGCCCGGCATCGGCTCGAAGAATCCACCGTTAAAGTCGCGGCGCTGGTGGCGTTTCCGCTCGGCGCGATGGACGCCGACGTCAAGCGTTACGAGACGGAAATGGCGGTGGATTTCGGCGCGCAGGAAATTGACGTGGCGCTGAACCTCGGCCGTTTCAAGGACGGTGATGACCCATACGTCCTGCGCGAACTTCGCGACATCGTCGAGGCGGCCGATGAACGCCCGGTCAAAGTCATCGTCGAGGCCGGCCTGCTGACGCCCGCGGAACGTGACCGGCTGTGCCCGCTCGTCCTCGACGCGGGCGTGGAATTCATCAAAACCACCAGCGGCTTTGGTGCAGGCGGCACAACGGTGGAGATCGTGAGCTTCTTTCGCGGTGCGCTCGGAGAAAAGTTCGGCATCGTGGCGAACTGTGCCGCCGGCGACTTTGCCACCGCGGCGGCCTTGCTTGCGGCCGGCGCGACGCGGATTGGCATCGCTTCGGGATTGAAGATCGTCCCGCCGACGCCCGCCGCTCAATAAATCACCACCGGCGCGGTCACGTAGATTTCACCGGCGGTTTTATGCCGGCTGATGTTGTCGAGGAGGAACACGGAATCCCACCGGACGGGAAAATGAATCCGGCCGTCGTTGGCGCCGCCCCAATGCGCCGCGGCGGGCGTGAGGGCCATCTCCACGTGACGCCAGCCTTGCCAGTGGATGGTGTCGCCGGTTGCCTGCCACGTCTGTCCAGCAACGTCCACGACGCGCAAACGCGGGCTTGCCCCGCCGCCGTCGCCGCAAATCCAGAACCCAAACGCGCGCGGTTCGCCGGGGATGACGCGCCCGGTTTCTCCGGTTGGGACAACGCGAAAAAACTTCCACCCGTCGTCACAGGCGTAGGTGATGCGCCACGTCGCGGGCGTGCGCCCGTCCAGCGGTTGTGGCGCGTTGGTGACGGCGAGCGTCGGCTGCGAAGCGACCTGGGCATCGCCGTCGGGGACGATGCGGCTGCCCGTCAAAAGGGTTTCCGGTGAAAAGCGAAAACGCCGGACGGGTTGTTCGAACAGCGTAACGCCGGCGTCTTCGAGACGGGCGCCCGCCGTGATTTCACCGGCGCTGTTCGCGTGGACGCGAAAGGCGAGATGCTTTTCCGCATCGTCCGCTTTGAAAACCACCGGCTGGCTGGCGCCTGCCGGGTCGCCCGCCGGTCCGACCAGTAATCTCACCAGCCCGGCGAAGGGGGCGTCATCCAGTTTTTCAATTTGCACGGCGAGCCAATCGGCGTCCACCGGAGCCAGGTATGCCCGCAGCGCCCGCGCCGCCGGGGCGGCGGCCAGTGCGGAGTTCGGGCCGTCGGCGATGAGATATTGCGGTGCATCCGCAATGGTGAATTGCAGGAAACCGTTGGTGGCGGTGAGCGCAGGTGCCTTGGCTCCGGTATGTTGAACCCGCGTGAAGGAGCCATTGGTCGCCGGCAGCGTGACGGGGTGCGATGTGGCCGATGTGGTCCAGACCGCCAGTCGCAGTGCGTCACCTTGGGCAAACAGCAGCGCGAAATCATCGGGATTGCCGAGCGCGAGCCGTCTCTTGAATTCATAGCCCCGCAACACCTGCGTCAGGGTTTGCGCCGCGAGATAAGCCGGTTTGGGTTCATACACCGGCGCGGGGTTCGCGCGGTAGGGAAAGCGGACGGTTCCGAAGTGATGTTCCGGATCGTGCGGGTTCGTGCCGTCGTCGTGCCAGTCATACCAGATCGAAAGCGGAATGTGCTGGGCGAGATTGTTGAGCCATTGGCGCGGGAGCATTTTGCCCTGCTGGTCGGCGCCAAAATGAGCCCAGGCGGCGGAGTAACCCCATTCGCCCGAGAGAATGGGAATCGCCTTGCCCGCCGGCGCGTAATGCTGGATGAGTTGGCGCAGGCGGTGGTAATCGGCCGTGGCGCTCTCTGGCGCCGACTGGCGGTAGGGATGCACCGACACGGCATCCCACCATTGGAGCAGTCCGGCGCGAAAGCACGCTTCGAGAAAGGGCAGGTCCACCCCGGACGTGGCGGGGCCGATAATGGCCTCCCTTGGTGCGGCGGTCCGGATGGCGTGCGACGTCGCCAGCGCCAGCGCGGTGTATTCTTCGACGTTCGCGTGCGGTTTCCAGAAGCCGCCGTTCGGTTCGTTCCAAATTTCCCAGAGGATGCCGTGCCCGGCGAAGTGTCTGGCGGCTGCGGCGGCCCAACGTGCGAAGGCGGTGCGGCCGGCCTCGGTGCGCACTTCGCCGCCGGTTTCGTAGAGCGGGTTGCCATAATCGAGGATGAACAGCGCACGCAGCTTGTGCTGGTCCAACGCGGTGAGCAGCCGGTCGTAGGCGGCAAAATCGTAGTGGTCGCGTTCGCGTTCCGTGGCAGCCCAGCTGAAATCCATCCGCACCCAGCGAAAGCCGGCATCGGCGAGCATTTCCATTTCGCCGGGCCGCGGATCGGTGAAGTGGATGTTGACGCCCAAACCTTCCGGCACCGTGGCCGCGGGCAGGGCAGGGTGCGGCTGGGCGGCGCCGGCGGCCGCGTTGAGCAGCAGCGGCACGATGAGCAGGGACAGGCGGCGGTTCATGACATCGTTATAGCGGCGCCGGGCAACGGAGGAAGCCATTTCGCGGTCATCGGCGGCGCCCGCGAATGCGGCTTGTGCGCGCGGGCCGGTTTCCTATGCTGCGCTGGCCGGCTGAATCGACCACCGGCACAACCTCAATCCGGATTGTGTTATGACCAATGAACTAGCCGTGCTGCAACAGGCCAAGGAGAAGATTGTTCAGATGAGCATCGAGTTTGGGCCGAAGGTCGTTACGGCCATCCTCATTCTCGTGGCGGGCTTTTTTGTGGCGCGCTGGGTGGTTGGCGTCGTGAGCCGGTGGTTGAGCAGACTCGAAATGGAACCACCGGTGCGCGACCTGCTCCTGCGGGTGCTGTGGGTGGTTGTGATGGGATTGTTCGCCGTCATGGCATTGCAGAATCTCGGCGTCCAACTGCTGCCGCTCATTGCCGGACTCGGCGTCGCCGGGGCGGGCATCGCGCTGGCCATGCAAGGCGTGCTCGGCAACCTGGCCGCCGGGCTGACCATCATTTTCACCAAGCCGTTCCGCGTCGGCGAATACGTTTCGATTGTGGGCGTCGAGGGACGCGTCGAGGCGATTCAACTTTTTTCGACCAAGCTCAGTCACACGGACCTGTCGCTGGTGGTGATTCCCAACCGCAAGATCGTGGGCGAGATCATGCACAACTACGGCAGGATCCGGCAGCTCAACGTGACCGTGGGCGTGGCTTACAACACCGACCTCAACGCGGCGCTCGCCGTCGTGGCCGATGTGCTGCAACAGAACCCGCGCGTGCTCAAGGAACCGGCGCCCGTGATCCGCGTCGTGACCCTTGCCGACTCATCGATCAACATCCAGGTTGGTCCGTGGGTGAATGTGCCGGATTACATTGCCGCCGGGGGCGAGGTGAACAAGGCCATCGTCGAGGCATTCCGGATGCGCAGCATCGCGATTCCCTTCCCGCAACGCGAAGTGCGGCTGTTGAATCCGGCCGCCTGAACCGTCCGCTTGCGCCCATGAAACCGCTTGCCGACTGCCGGCTTTACACGTTTGTGGACACGGCCTACCTGCACGGGCGCGATCCGGCAGGGGTGGCGCAGCAGCTGTGCGACGGCGGCTCGGACGTCATCCAGTTGCGCGCCAAGAATGCGCCGCCCGCAGATGTGCGCCGCATAGCCGGAGCCATTCATTCCATCACGCAACGGGCCGGCGTCTGGTTCGTCGTGAATGATCACCTCGACGTGGCGCGTGAAGTCGGGGCGGAGATTTGTCATCTGGGGCAGGAGGATTTTTTCGACACGGGGCACCGGCATGTGGATGAAATCCGGGGTCCGCAATCCACAACCCGGATTGGGCTTTCGACGCACGCCCCGGTGCAATGTGAACGCGCCGTGGCCGCGGGCGCGGATTACGTGGCCATCGGTCCGGTGTATCCGACGGGAACCAAACCCACCGCCAAACCGGTGACGCTCCATTACGTGCGCTGGGCGGCTCGGCATGTGAACATTCCGTGGTTCGCCATTGGCGGCATCAATCTCAGCACTCTGGATGCCGTGCTGGCGGCGGGGGCGCGGCGCGTTTGTGTGGTCTCGGCGATTCTCAACGCACCAGATATTGCGGCGGAGTGCCGGAAGTTTCGGGCGAGGATGGGCGACACATGATGCACATTCCGTGAAAAGGAATTTTCAAATCCTGATCTTTGTTATTTTGACGCTGGTTGTTACAGCAGTGCTGTTCTGGCTAGTTTGGGAGCCTACGAACGAGGACCCCGACACTACCGGCAAATACAAGCGCCAGACGATTAGTCCTTAGTTTTGACGCCCCGCACGCAACACCTTTCGCTTTCCAGTCGCCCCGTCTTTTTTTAGCTTCGCGCCTTTGCAACTCGATTTGGATTATTACTCATGAGCGTATTGATTGTTGGTTCGACGGCCCTGGATTCGATCAAAACCCCGAAGGCATCCAATCCACGGCTGCTGGGCGGCTCCGCCAGCCACGCGGCGGTGGCGGCGAGCTTTTTCAGCGACGTCAGTCTGGTGGGCGTGGTGGGCGAGGATTTTCCCCGCAAATACACGACGCTCTACAAGCGACACGGCCTGGACCTGGCGGGTTTGCAGGTGAAACCCGGCAAGACGTTTCACTGGGCGGGCGAATACGAGCTGAACATGAACCGGCGGCGGACGCTGGCCACGGAGCTGGGCGTTTTTGAAACCTTTTCGCCCGACCTGCCGGACGAATACCGCACCGCGCCGTTTGTGCTGCTCGCGAACATCGCGCCGGCCCTGCAACATCATGTGCTCAACCAAATGCGCCGTCCGCGATTCATCGCCGCGGACACGATGGATCTCTGGCTGAACATCGCGCTGTCGGACCTGCTGCGGCTGCTCAAGCGGGTGGACCTGTTCGTCCTGAACGACAGCGAGGCCCAGCAGCTGGTGAAGGAGGACAATGTCGTGGCGGCGTTGCCGAAATTGCACAAGCTCGGGCCGAAATACGTCATCATCAAAAAAGGCGAGCACGGCTCGATTCTCTCCGGGCCCGGCGGCCTCTTCATTGCCCCGGCCTATCCGCTGAAGAAAGTGGTGGATCCCACCGGGGCGGGGGACTCGTTTGTCGGGGGCTTGATGGGCTATCTGGCCGGCTCCAAGGGGCCGATCGAAACAAACCTGCGGCGCGCCATGGTTTATGGCAGCGTCACCGCCTCGTTCTGCTGCGAAGGGTTCGGGCTGACGCGGACCACGCGCACGACGCGGGCAGACATCGAGAAGCGGGTGAAGGAGCTGGTCCGCCTGGCGAGCGTCTGAGCCGTGCGCGGCTCAAGCGGCGGCGCCGCCTGATTTTTGCTGTGCGACCAGCAGGCGAAACGCTGTCAGGGCGGCGGCGCTCTCCGCTTCCTTCTTGCTCTTGCCCGTGCCACGGGCCAGTTCCCGGCCGCCGTGCAGCACGGTGCATTCAAAGACGCGGTCGTGATCGGGTCCGCTGGCGGAGACGAGCTGGTATTGCGGCGCCTCGGCGGACGTGGCTTGCAGGAGTTCTTGCAACTCGCCCTTCGGGTTGTCGATGACCGGCAGCGACGCGAGATCCGACACGTAGGCCGCAAACTCGGCCAGCACAAAGGCGCGGGCGGCTTCAATCCCGCCATCCAGAAACAGGGCGCCCACGACGGCCTCGAAGGCGTCGGCCATGGCCGAGGCCCGGTGGCGTCCGCCCGTTTGCTCCTCGCCGCGGCTCAACCGGATGTGCTCATGCAGGCCGAGGGCGCGGCCGTGTTGGGCCAGCTGGCGGCGGTTGACCAGGGTGGCGCGGGCCTTGGTAAGCGGGCCTTCGCCGTAATTCGGAAATTTCTCGTAGAGCGAGTGGGTCAGAATAAGCTGCAACACCGCGTCGCCCAAAAACTCCAGCCGTTGGTTGGTCTGAATATGCGAACCGGCTTCGTGCGCGACGCTGGGATGGGTGAGCGCCAGGGCGAGCAATTCCACGCTCCGAAACGTGTAGCCGAGCCGGGTCTGGAGTGCGCTCAGATCAGACATGCGTCGCTATTGGAAAACATTCAACCGCCTCCATGCAACCCCGAACATCCCGTCAGGGCGCGGCCGGCGGAGTTCACGCCGTTCTGGATTCATCAGCCGGTGTGGAGTTTTCCGCCACGACGGTTTCCGGGCCGACCTGTGGTAGCGTGCGCGGCTCCGGCTCAACCGTCTGGCTGCCGGTGTCGGTGGGGGGCGTGAAGCCATATTCCAGCAGGTGGGCCACATCCCGCTGCACCTGCTCGAGCTGGTTCAATTGCAGATCAGGGTCGGCAATGGTGAACACGTCACCGGTTTTCGGGTGTTCGTAAACAAAGATGCGCTGTCCCTCACGCTTGAACTGCTCTTTGATTTTCAACAGGCGCTTGCGTTCCAGCATCACGGCGAGGATGTAGGCGGCGGGTGCGTGGGCTGGATCGTTCTGCGCGATGAGCTTGCGCAGGAGGCTTTCGGCATTTTCCTTGGGCACCACTTCCGTGGGCGGGGGCGGCGCCTCGTAAGTGCCCTGCCAGTGCGAGATGAATCCCTTGCGTTCCCGGACGTCCGTGCCGAAGTCGCGCTGCCAGCAGGCCTCGCACAGATCGTGGCGGCGGAACTCGGCATGCTCCTCAAACAGCACGGTGTGATAATTCTGCTTGTCGGCAAACGGTTGGGCGCACGCCGTGCAGGCGTGGGCGCGGGACTGGATGTTCCACTCGTTCATGAATTCAGATCAGGCCACTGGACCGGCTTTGATTATCGCGAAGGGCGCAGGGGCGGCAACCCTCAATTCTGCGGGCCATGTCCGCGTCAAGGCAGTTGCTCCACCGTGAAGAACAACGCTGGATACGTGGCCGGCATCGTGTAGGCCAGCGGACCGGTGTTCGCGGCCGTCACGTCGGTGACGATGGCAAAGGGCGCCGTGAGGCTGGTGGCGGCGTAGAGCCTGTATTTCTCGCCGGCCACGGCGTTCCACGACAGTTCCACGCCAGTCGTTTTGCGAATGCCGGTCACCGCGAACACGGCCGGCAGATTCTGGCTGCCGCCGCTGTTGCTGGCGAAATTCCAGAAGCCGTTGAAATACTCCCGCGGCAAACCACTGCCCGGCCGGACCTGCACGTAGCGCCAGCTTGTGACCTCGGTGAGCAGCGACACCTGCTCAATCGGCCGGCGGTTCCCGCCTCCGGCGCCCTGTTCGCTGATTTGGGTGACGAGCAGGTTGGTCAGGTTCAAACGCAACAGGCTGGCGCCGGTGCCGTTGGTGTTCGCCAGATCGAGAACCCCATACTTGATCCGGGTGCCGGCGGCGCAATTCGTGGCCAGCGTGATCGAGGACGCATCCAGGAATTTTATGAGTTGCAGCGGCCACTGTTCGGCCCGGGCGGCTCCGCTCAACGGCGAATTCGTGGCGTGGAGGCCCGAGGAGGTGATCTGGATGCCGTCAATCCAGCCGGTATGATTTGTCTCCGACGCCTCGCCCGTCACGCGGTCCAGTTGCAGGAAGCCCGCCCAATCCGCACGGGCAGCGTGGGGCACGGTCGCTGTGGCCAGCCCCGACAGCAGCCCTGCCATACGGAGCCATTTGCGCCAGAAACGATTCACGCTTCGCATCCGTTTAATTGACCGTGCCTGTGGCCTGATCGAAGGAGCCAATCACGGGCGCACCGACGGCCTGTCCGTTGCTGACGCGCTGGTAAGTCCATTCGATCTTCTGGAAGGCGATCGAGATGCTTTCGGTGGGCCGGTTGTCGCCGCCGGCCGAACCACTGGTTTGCACGCTGGTGATGAGCGCCTCGGTGAGCTTGACCTTGTAGAATTCCACCTGTCCTCCCGATTGATCCCGCAAGGTCAACGTCACGGTGGAGAAATGGGTGCCTTGGGCACAGGCGAGTGCGAGCGGGACCGAGGCCGCGTCCACGGTCTTCATGATGTTCAGGTCGGAAAAGCTGACCTTGCCCGCGGAGATGCCGCCCGCGCCGCCGCTGCCGATGGTCGCCGGATTGGACATGCCAAACGAAAAACTCAACACAGGGATTTCATTGGTGTGTGCCGGGTCCGTGGATTCGCCCGTGATGCCCGAAATTTTCAGAAACGCGTCGTAGGCGGCCTGGGACCGGCTGACGGTCAGCAACAGTCCCGCCACGGCCACGAGCAGCGCATGCCGAAATGAAATGGTCTTCATGAGCTTTCGTTTAACAGCGGGCGTTGAATTGTAAAGCCTTTGTCCGACCGGACATTCCGTCCGTGCATCCGGGCGGAAACACGGTATGCTTCGCCGCCATGCAGTTCGGACCGCTCCAACTGACATCCAACCTGTTCCTCTCGCCGCTGGCGGGTTACACCAACCTGCCGTTCCGGCTCGTTGTGCGCGAGGTCGGCGGCGTGGGGTTGTGCACCACGGACCTCGTCAACGCCCGCTCGCTCCTGGAGAAACGGGCGAAGGCGTTCAAATTGATCGAGACCAACGCGGCGGATCATCCGCTGGCCGTGCAATTGTTCGGCTCCGTTCCCGAAGAAATGCGGGATGCCGCGCAGGTGCTCGAAGCCCGCGGCGTCAATGCCATCGACATCAACATGGGCTGCCCGGTGAAGAAGGTGGTCAAGGTGGGCGGCGGGTCGGCGATGATGACCGAGCTGGACAAGACCGCGGCCCTCGTCAAAGGCATGGTCAATGCGGTGAAAATTCCCGTGACGGCGAAAATGCGCCTGGGCTGGGACGATGACAACATCACCGCACCGGATCTGGCCCGCGCCTTGGAGGACGTGGGCGTGGCGGCGATTTTTATTCATGGTCGCACGCGGCAGCAAGGTTTCAGCGGCACCGTCAACCTCGCGGGCATCCGCGCCGTGGCGCAGGCGGTGAAGCGGATTCCCGTCATCGGCAACGGCGACGTGACGACGCCTGTGGCCGCAAAGCACATGCTCGAGGAAACCGGCTGCGCCGGGGTGAGCGTCGGCCGTGGCGCCTTTTACGATCCGTGGATTTTCAAGCGGACGAAGCACCTGCTCGCCACCGGCGAACTGCTGCCCGAACCGCCGTTTGCCGAGCGCGTGCGCGTGCTGCGGCGGCATTTCGACCTGATGGTGGACGTGTTTGGCGAGGAACTGGGCTGCCGGATGTTCCGCAAGATTGCGCCGTGGTATGCCAAACGTTTTGGTCCGGCCGCCGAATTCAACAAGCGCGTGGTGCTGATTTCCACCCGCACTGATTTTGAGGTGACGCTGGCCCATTACCTGAACTGGCGCGCGCAATTCGTGGACGAACAGGGCGAACTCCTCCCGCGCTTCCGCCAGGCACCGATGGTGGCGTCCTTCATGCAGGAGCCGGGCGAAGCGCCGCGCCAGGCCATACCGGTGCCCAAGGGACCGGTCGAGGTGTGGTGATGTAATGCGTGATGCGTGAAAGCCGGGGCACGCGTCACGTTTCACTGCCGCGCGAAGATGCGCCGGATGACGTCCTCAATCGGCACTTCCTCAATGTCGAGATCCTGCACGGGCAGTTCATCAAGCAGCGCCTTGCACACCGGCACGACGCGGTCGCGTTTCACCTTGAGCTTGATGCTGCTGGCGTTTTGTTCGACGACTTCGCCGAACCTGGCCAGCGATTCCGGCGCGCAATCGGCGGCGCCGGCGCAGTGAACGGTCAGCAGTTTGAAATCCGCAAAGCGGTCCACAATTTCCTCCAGCTTGCCATCGAAGAAAATCACGCCGTGATCAATGATGATCACGCGTTCGCAAAGCTCCTGGATGTCGGCCATGTAATGGCTGGTCAACAGGATGGTGGTGCGGTGCCGGGCGTTGTAGTCCCGCAGAAACTCGCGCACCGTTTTCTGGGAAACGACGTCGAGGCCGATGGTCGGCTCGTCGAGGAACAACACCTTGGGCTGGTGCAGCAGCGAGGCGATCAATTCCATCTTCATGCGCTCGCCCAGCGAGAGTTCGCGCACCTGGACGTTGAGCTTTTCCGCCACGCCGAGCAGTTCGGTCATTTCGCCGACGATGCGGTCGCGTTCGCGATCGGAGATGCCGTAGATTTTGGCGTTGAGATCGAGGGATTCGCGTGCGGGCAGATCCCACCAGAGCTGGTTTTTCTGGCCGAGCAACAGGGCGAACTGGCGGCGGTAATCATCGTGCCGCTGCCAGGGGACGTGCCCCAGAACGCTGGCGGTGCCGCTGGTGGGATAGAGCAGGCCGGCCAGCATTTTCAATGTGGTGGTCTTGCCCGCGCCGTTCGGGCCGAGAAAGCCGACGAGTTCGCCGGGTTCGATGCGGAAGCTGACGTCCTTGACGGCAAAAAGCTGTTCGTATTGGCGGCGGAACAACCCCTTCACCGCGCCGGCGAAGCCGGGCTGCTTCTTGTAGGTGCGGAAGGATTTGGTCAGGCCGTTGACTTCGATGACCGGCATGACGGCAGTGTCAAAATCAAACGGTCAATGTCGAGCGCGGAACCCGCTTCAGCGCATCAACTGCTTTTCGAGGTAATGGACAACCTGTCGGACGCCGGAGTCCACTTCCATGCGGTCCTTCACCAGCCGGCAGGCATGCAGCACGGTGCCGTGGTCGCGGCCGCCAAAGGCTTCACCGATGGCACTGAGGGAGTTTTCCGTCAGCTGGCGCGAAAGATACATCGCGATCTGCCGCGGAAAGGCGATGTTTTCCGGGCGGCGCTTGCTGGTCATGTCGGCCAGCCGGATGTCAAAGTGCTCGGCCACCTTCTTCTGAATGCTTTCGATGTTGATGGTGAAGCGGCCTTCCTCGTGCAGCACTTCGCGAAGCAATCCTTCCACGACTTCCGGATTGAGCTTCTGGCCCGTCAGCGAGGCAAACGAGGCGACGCGGATCAACGCGCCTTCGAGGCGGCGGATGTTGCTCCGGATGCGGTGCGCCAGAAAATCAAGGATGTCATCCTGCAGTTTGACGCCCAGCACGTCGGCCTTTTTCTTCAAGATGGCGAGGCGCATTTCGACGTCCGGCGGCTGCAGATCGGTGACCAGCCCCCATTCGAAGCGGGACACCAGCCGGTGTTCGAGCCCCTGGATTTCGCTGGCCGGCCGGTCGCACGTGAGGACGATTTGCTTGTGCGCCTCGTGCAGCGCGTTGAACGTGTGGAAGAATTCCTCCTGAATCCGCTCCTTGCCGGCCAGGAACTGGATGTCGTCGATGAGCAGCACGTCCGTCTGGCGGTATTTTTTGCGGAACTTCACCAGCTGGTTGTTTTGCAGCGCGTCAATGAATTCATTCGTGAATTTTTCCGAGGAGACGTAGGCGACTTTCGCGTTTTTCTTGGCGCCGACCACGTGCTGGCCAATGGCGTGCAGCAGGTGCGTTTTGCCGAGCCCGACGCCGCCATACAGGAACAGCGGGTTGTAGGCCTTGCCGGGGGACTGGGCGACGGCCAGCGCGGCGGCGTAGGCGAAGTTGTTGTTGTTGCCGACGACGAATGAATCAAAGGTGTTCTTGGGATTGAAGGCGAGATCCCCGTTGAGGCCGGACTTTTCCGCTGCGGTGTCGGTCCGGGCTTTGGCGGGCGCGGCAATGGCGTGAGCATGGGCGGGCGGCGGCGGGGTGTTGGACACCTTGAACTTCACGTCCAGCCGTTTGCCGCAGGCCACCGCCAGCACGTCCTGCAGCAGCCCCATGTAGTTGTCCTTGAGCCAGACCTCGCAGAAATCGTTGGCGACCTCGAGTTCAATGGCGTTGGCATCGACCGAGACGGCCCGCAACGGCGCGAACCAAAGATTGAAAATGTCGGCGCTCAACATGGCCTTCAACTGAGCCTGCGCCGCGCCCCATACCTTGTCTGCTGAAACCTGCATTTGCCTCCCTTAAGCCTTGTTTTCGACCGTTTTATTCACCTTGCCACTTTACACGGATGTAACACGTCATTCGGTTTGTCGTTTTACCATCAAATCGCACCCGGGCCAGAAAAAAGCTTTCGGCGGCATCGGGATTCTTGCGGTCGCTTTCACGGCTTGGTTGTAAGTCATTCAAAAACAATGTTTTAGATTCTTGAAAAAACAGGCGGCCGGCTGGTTGAAACGAGACGGCCGCGCGCTGGGAACTCAGTTCTGATCTCCAATGAGTATCTAGGAGAAGGACACGGGGGAGACGAGGACAACATATTTTTTGTTGTTCACGAGTTATTCACACCGTGCGTTCATCAATAAATCCGGCCCTGAAATGATATTTTGAAACGTCAAAGCGCCCCGTTGCCGGGGCGCCTGTCGTGGAAACATTGGGGGCTCACACGTCGTAATACATGGAGAACTCGTAGGGATGCGGCCGCAGGCGCAGCGCGTCGTGCTCCTTGCGCTTGCTGCTGATCCACATCTCCAAAAAGTCGCGCGTGAACACATCGCCCTTGAGCAAAAAGTCGTGATCGCGTTCCAGGTGATCCAGAGCCTCGCCGAGGCTGCCCGCGACGTTGGGCACCTGCTTCAGTTCTTCGGGAGGCAGCTCGTAGATGTTTTTGTCCAGCGGTTCGCCCGGTTCGATTTTATTGACGATGCCGTCCAGGCCCGCCATGAGCAGCGCCGCGAAGGCGAGGTAGGGATTCGCGGCCGGATCGGGCGGGCGATATTCGATGCGCTTCGCCTTCGGGCTGTCGCTATACATCGGGATGCGCACGGCGGCGGAGCGGTTGCGGGCGGAGTAGGCGAGGTTCACGGGTGCCTCGAAGCCGGGCACGAGGCGTTTGTAGCTGTTCGTCGTAGGGTTGCACAGTGCGCACAGGGCCTTGGCGTGTTTGAGCAGGCCGCCAATGTAATAGAGCGCCATCCGGCTGAGGCCGCCGTATTCATTGCCGGCGAAGAGCGGTTTGCCCTTTTTCCACAATGACTGGTGCGTGTGCATGCCGGAACCGTTGTCGCCGAAGAGGGGTTTGGGCATGAAGCACGCCGTCTTGCCATGCCGCTTGGCGACGTTTTTGACGACGTATTTGTAAACCATCATCGCGTCGGCGGCGCGCACGAGGGTGTCGAAGCGGTAGTCAATTTCCGCCTGACCGGCGGTGGCGACTTCGTGGTGCTGGCGCTCAATTTTGACGCCGAGTTCCTCCATGATCAGGCACATTTCGGTCCGGATGTCCTGCTGCGTGTCGGCGGGGGCGACGGGGAAATACCCTTCCTTGTGGCGGATTTTGTAACCAAGGTTCGGCATCTCGTCCCGTCCGGTATTCCACACCGCTTCGTCGCTCTCCACGGAGTAAAATGACCCGTTGCTGCGCGAGTCATATTGCACGTTGTCGAAAATGAAGAATTCCGCCTCGGGCCCCATGAATGACTGGTCGGCCAGACCAGTGGAGAGAAGGTATTTCTCGGCCTTCTGCGCTATGCCGCGTGGATCGCGTGAATAGGGTTCCTTGGTGCCCGTTTCCGCGATGGTGGAGGTCAGGCTCAGCGTCGGCACGGAGCAAAACGGATCGATGAATGCCGTGGCCGGGTCTGGCAGGGCCAGCATGTCGCTCGCTTCAATGCTCTTCCACCCGCGAATGGACGAGCCGTCAAAACCCAGTCCCTCCGCGAAGACCTCCTCGGTCAATTCCGCGATGGGACAGGAGAAGTGCTGCCAGGTGCCAAAGGTGTCCACGAACTTGATATCCACCATTTTTGCGCCGTGTTGCTTGGCCATTTCGATGACTGATTTGGGGGTGCTCATAATGTGGTTGCTCCATTTATTCGTGGTTGCGGCAAAAGCCGGAGGTTTGCCTGCGGGTTGTTTCGGGCCCGGACCGCCGTGTCCGTGGGGAAAATAAAGGCCATGCCTCAACGACTTTTCCTGTCCCGGCCGGCGTGATTTCGCCCAGCTTGCAAGGCTCGCGGAGGGCTGCGTTCATTTTCATCGGACGGTGGATGCGGTGATACTAGTCCGGCCGGGAAGCGAGTAAACAGGAATGTGCAGACCGCGAATGTGCCGGCGCATCCGGGCTTGTCCTTGCCGCGCTCCGGTGGCGGCCATTGCCCGGCAGACCAATTTAAGTGGGGGCCGGCTCATTCGGTGCGGCGACGGGTCCTTATAGCTTATCCATGTTAGATGTTTCGATAATACCTTTCTTGCGGACTTGACGGCAATAAGTGGCTATGATTTGTTACGTGCGTATTCAGCAGGGAAAATATGAGGCCAGCAAGAAGCTGGGTGTTCTTTGAAGATTTTTAAGATTTCGGCGCCGTATTAATAGTTCAGGTCGGCGTCGATGTTCTCCGAAATCCTGCTGTTGAACTAATCGAAAATTCCCCGGGCCTTTCAGCCACCCTCTGGCTGTCTGGCCCGGTTTTTGTTTTTACGGATTCAACTTTGCCGGGTCTGCCGCAGCAGCGACCAGCCGCGCGTGAACACCTCCGGCGGGAAACCCATGGCGACTTTGAGCTGGTAATCCCGCTCCAGGACGTTGGGCTGGCGCCGGGATTGCCGCCACGCCCGCCAGTCAACGAAGCCACGCAGCCACGCCCACAGCCCTTCCACGGGCACCGGGTAATCGCTGCCGTGCACCATCCGCCCGACCACTTCCGGCTTCAGACAGGTGCGCACGTGTCGTCCGCGCAAGGGCACGTTGAAGGCGCTGATGTCGCCGTAGAGCCGTGGGTGATGGTTGAACATTTCCAACAGGGTGAAAAAATACTCCGGATCGGTCAGGCCGCTTTTCGTGGCGCAATGCGCGGCAATGACCGTGACCCCGCATTCCAAGGGCAGGCGCAGCACGGCGGGATTCGCCAGGTCCGGCCGCACCACGGGCACTGTGTGTTCGCCGCCCGTGTGGGCCAGCAGTGGCAGGCCGGCGGCCGCCATGCGTTCCCAAAACTTGGTGAAGCGGCGGTCGTTGCAATCGATGTTGTGGCAATTGGGCAGGCATTTCATCGCCGCCGCACCTTGGGCGAGGCAGCGCTCCAGTTCGTCGAGCGCGTCGGGCCGGGCGGGGTGAATGGACACGGCGGGCAGAAATTCGGGGTGCTCGCGCGCCAGCTGCAGCACGTAGTCGTTGGGCACATAAAACGAACCCACGTCCGGCAGTTTGCGGCCGCGTTCGTCGTAAACCTCGTCATGCGCCAGAATGAGCGCTCCGCCCAAGGATGATTGGCGGATCTGGGCCAGCAGATGCTCGACGTAGAGCGCGTCGAAATTCCGGTCGAAGGCGTCGGCTGGCAGGCCGGCGTGCCGCAGCATCAGGGCCGCCAGAGGCCGATGCCAGCCGCGAACGCGCAGCCAGCAGCCGGTGCCGCTGGCGCCCGTGCCGACGATGTGGACGTGAAAATCCAGCGGCTTGATTGACGGGGGCGGCGCGGCGGGCGTTTGCATGGCGACAGGTTGCCGACGCCATGCAGGGCGGGACAACCGAATTTTCCTGGTCGCCGTGGTGGTCGCCGGGCATCCTCGGTGTTCCTCATTTGACCGCCGTCCGGCCAGCCGGCATCGTGGGCGCATGTTCACTTGGAAACGCAGTGTGATCGTCGCGGCCGCCACCGCTTTTGCCGCGGGTTGCGCCACCTACTCCCGGACTGTGAAGTTGCATTATCCTGTCACGCCCACCACCAACGTCGTGGACAATTACCACGGCACGCTCGTCGCGGATCCCTATCGCTGGCTGGAGGATGACAACTCGCCGCAAACCAAGGCGTGGGTCGAGGCCGAGAACAAGGTGACGTTCGCCTATCTGAACGCGATTCCGGGCCGCGCCGCCCTCAAGGCGCGGCTGACCAGTCTGTGGAATTACGAGCGCTACGGCGTGCCCTTCAAGGCCGGTGACCGGTATTTCTACTCGCGCAACGACGGCCTGCAAAATCAGAGCGTGCTCTACACCGTGGATTCCCTGAACGGCGAACCGCGGGTGCTGCTCGATCCGAACACGTTGTCCAAGGACGGCACGGTGGCGCTGGCCGGAATCGCCATCAGCGAGGACGGCAATCGGATGGCCTACGGCCTGGCCACGGCGGGTTCGGATTGGAATGAATGGAAAGTCCGTGACGTGCGCACCGGGCAGGATCTGCCCGACCATCTGCAATGGGTGAAGTTCAGCGGCGCGTCCTGGCTCAAGGACGGCAGCGGGTTTTTCTACAGCCGTTACGATGCGCCCAAGCCCGGCGCGGCGCTGACCGGCGTGAACAAATTTCAAAAGCTCTATCTTCACAAGCTCGGCACGGACCAGTCGGCGGATGAACTCGTTTACGAGCGCAAGGACCAACCCGACTGGGGTTTTGGCGGCGATGTCACGGAAGATGGGCGCTACCTCATCATCACCGTGAGCGAAGGCACCGATCCGAAGAACCGCGTGCTTTACCGGGACCTCACCCGGCCGGGCGCGCCGGTGGTCGAGCTGCTGATGGATTTCGACGCCAGCTACAACTTCGTCGGCAACGACGGTCCGGTGTTCTGGTTCAAGACCGATCTCAATGCGCCGCGCGGCCGGGTCATCGCCGTGGATGTGACGCAGCCGGCGCGCGCGAACTGGCGCGAAGTCATCCCACAAAGCGCGGAAACCCTGCAAGGCGTCAGCGTCCTGAACAATCAATTTGTGGCCGAATACCTCAAGGACGCGCATACGGCGGTGAAGGTATTCCGGCTCGACGGCACCTTCGCCCATGACGTGGCCCTGCCCGGACTGGGCACAGCGGGCGGTTTCGGAGGCAAACGGAATTATACCGAGACGTTTTACAGCTTCACCAGCTTTACCGCGCCGGGAACGATTTACCGCTACGACCTGACGACGGGCGAGAGCACCGTGTTCCGCCAGCCCAGGGTGGATTTCGACGCCGATGCCTACGAGACGAGGCAGGTCTTTTACACCAGCAAGGACGGCACCCGCGTGCCGATGTTCATTGTCAGCAAGCGCGGCCTCCGGCTCGACGGCCAGAATCCCACGCTCCTTTACGGCTACGGCGGGTTCGACATCAGCCTGACGCCCGGCTTCAGCGTCAGCCGCATTGCGTGGCTGGAAATGGGCGGCGTTTATGCACTGGCAAACTTGCGGGGCGGCGGCGAATACGGCGAAGAATGGCACCAGGCCGGGACGAAACTGCACAAGCAAAACGTCTTCGACGACTTCATCGGTGCCGCGGAATGGTTAATTGCCAACCACTACACGTCACCGAAGAAGCTCGCGATTCAGGGCGGCAGCAACGGCGGCCTGCTCATCGGCGCCTGCATGACGCAGCGGCCGGATCTCTTTGGCGTGGCGCTGCCGGCGGTCGGCGTGATGGACATGCTGCGCTTCCATAAATTCACCATCGGCTGGGCGTGGGCGTCGGATTACGGTTCCTCCGACGATCCGGGGCAGTTCAAGGCGCTTTACGCCTACTCGCCGTATCACAACTTGAAGCCCGGGGTGAAATACCCCGCGACATTGATCACCACGGCGGATCACGACGATCGCGTGGTGCCGGCGCACAGCTTCAAGTTCGCCGCGCGCTTGCAGGCCGATCAGGCAGGCCATCAGCCGGTGCTGATCCGCATCGAAACCAAGGCCGGGCACGGCGCAGGCAAACCCACCACCAAACTGATTGAAGAAACCACCGACATCCTGAGCTTCCTCGCGAAGAATCTCGGGATGGGCGAACCGTTCGCCGGACGCCAGCCGTAAGCAGCGCCCCGCTCAGTTGCGCCCGGTCTTGCCCCGGTTCAGCGCTTCGGTGAACCAATCCACCGGCTGCGGCTTGGCCGGCTTGGCGGGCGGGCGCGGGCCGCTGGAACCGCCGCCCGCGATGCGCCCGGCCGGCGCACCGATTTGCGGTGCGGCCTTCATGGAAAGCCCGATGCGTTTGCGCGGCAGGTCCACTTCCATCACGGTTACCATGACCTTTTGATGCACCTTCACGACTTCGGCCGGATCCTTCACAAACCGGTCCGCGAGCTGGCTCACGTGGACGAGGCCGTCCTGATGCACGCCGATATCCACAAACGCGCCGAACGCCGTCACGTTGGTTACGATGCCCGGCAGCTTCATGCCCGGCTTCAAATCCTCCATTTTCTCGATGCCGCTCTGGAACGAGAAGACTTCAAACTGCTGGCGCGGGTCGCGGCCCGGCTTGGCCAGCTCGGCGAGAATGTCATTCAACGTCGGCAGCCCGACGGTTTCCGAGACGTAGCGTTCCGGCTTGATTTTCTGCCGCAGCGCCGCGTCCCGCAGCAAGTCGCCGACCGAGCAGTTCAAGTCCTGCGCCATGCGATCCACGATGGCGTAGCTCTCCGGGTGGACGGCGCTGGCGTCGAGCGGATGTTCGCCGTCGCGAATGCGCAGAAAGCCCGCGGCCTGCTCGAACGCCTTGGGCCCGAGGCGCGGCACCTGCTTCAATTCGGCGCGTGACTTGAACGGGCCGTTTTCGTTGCGATGTGACACGATGTTCGCCGCCAGCACGGGGCCGAGCCCGGAAACATAGCCGAGCAACTGCTTGCTCGCCGTGTTCAACTCCACGCCAACGCCGTTCACGCAGCTCATCACCACGTCGTCGAGACTGCGCTTGAGCGCGGCCTGGTCCACGTCGTGTTGATACTGGCCGACGCCGATGGATTTGGGGTCGAGTTTCACCAGTTCCGCCAGCGGGTCCATGAGCCGCCGGCCAATGGAAACGGCGCCGCGCACCGTGACGTCGTGAGTCGGGAATTCCTCGCGGGCCACTTCGGACGCCGAGTAGATCGAGGCGCCGCTTTCGTTCACCATGACGATGGGAATGTTCGCGGGCAGCTTGAGCGCGCGAACGAATGTCTCCGTCTCGCGGCTGGCGGTGCCGTTGCCGATGGCCACCGCTTCGAGCTGATATTGCCGCACGAGGCGCAGCACGACTTCCGCGGCTTCGCGCACCTCGCCGGCGGAGGCGGCGGTTGGATAAATGACCTCGTGGTGCAGCAACTTTCCCTGCCGGTCGAGACAGACGACCTTGCAGCCCGTGCGAAATCCCGGATCGATGGCCAGCACGTTCCTGCGCCCGAGCGGTGGCGCGAGGAGCAGTTCACGCAGGTTTTCCGCGAAGACCCGGATGGCCTCGGCGTCGGCGCGTTTCTTGGATTCAAGGCGCATTTCGACCTCGATGGCCGGGCCGAGCAGGCGTTTGTAGCCGTCCTCGACGGCGAGGCGCACCTGTTCGGCGGCCGGGCTGCGGCCGCGGACGAACAGTGGTTCCAGCAGCGGCAACACGGCCTCTTCGGGCGGCGTGATGCGCATCATCAAAAATCCCTCCGTTTCGCCGCGCCGGATGGCGAGCAGGCGGTGGCTGGGAATCTTGGCGAGCGCCTCGCTCCAGTCGAAGTAATCCTTGAACTTCGCCGCCGCCTCCAGCTGGTCGGGCACGACCTTGGAGCGGACGACGGCCTGGTTCCAAAACAATTCACGCAGTTTGGCGCGTGCCTGGGCGTCGTCGCTGATGCGTTCGGCAAGAATGTCACGCGCGCCCGCGAGCGCCACCTCGGCCGTAGCGACGCCTTTTTCTGCATTCACATACGCCTGCGCTTCGTGCTCGGGGTCCAGCGCGGGCGCTTGTGCGAACAGCAAATCCGCCAGCGGTTCGAGGCCCTGTTCCTTGGCGATGGTCGCGCGCGTGCGACGCTTCGGGCGGTAGGGCTGGTAAATGTCCTCCAGGGCCGTCACGCTGTCCGCGCCCGCCACGGCGGCCTGCAATTCCGGCGTCAGCAGGTTGCGTTCCTCGAGCGATTTCAGAATTGTCGTGCGGCGTTGATCCAGTTCGGCCAGCGCGAGGAGACGTTCGCGGATGCTGGTGATGGCCACTTCGTCCAGTGAGCCGGTCGCTTCCTTGCGGTAGCGGGCGATGAACGGCACCGTGGCGCCTTCGGCAAACAGTCTGGCCGTGGCGGCCACCTGCCGTGGTTGAACTTGCAATTCGCCGGCGATTTTTTGGATGTGCGCTTCGTTCATGAACAACGGGCTGCTTCAAATAGCGAAGCCCGCGGCGCCTGTAAAACGAAATGGCAGCGGACCTCGGAAAACATCCGCGTGGCGTTGACGGCGACGCTTGTTCCCCGCCAACTTGGCTCCGCAACGCATGCCCATTCGCGCCATCACCTTTGACGTTGGCGGCACGCTCATCGAGCCGTGGCCGTCGGTGGGCCACGTGTATGCGGAGGTGGCGGAGCGGTTTGGCGTGAACGGCGTGGCGCCGGACCGGCTGACGGAGAATTTCATCCGCGCCTGGAAAGCGCGGTCAGGCTTTGACTATTCGCGCGAGAGCTGGTTCGCGCTCGTCCGTGAAACATTCGCTGAACAGGCCGCGCGTTTGCCCGCGGCATTTTTTCCGGCGGTTTTCGACCGTTTCGCCGACGCCGACACGTGGCGTCTTTACGATGATGTTTTGCCGGCGCTGGAGGCGTTGGCGCGGCGTGGCGTGAAACTGGGAGTGATTTCCAACTGGGACGATCGCCTGCGACCGCTGCTGGCGGCGCTCGATCTCACCCGCTTCTTCACGAGCATCGTCGTCTCGTGCGAACTCGGCTCGACCAAGCCCGACGCGCGCCTGTTTCGGCGGGCCGCCGCGGAATTGGGGGTGGCGCCCGGGGAACTGCTGCACGTGGGTGACAGCGCGATCATGGACGTGGCGGGTGCTCAGAGTGCGGGTGCCGTCGGTTGCCGGGTGCGACGCCGGGCGGCGGCCGCGGCGGCCCACGAGGTCGGTGCTCTGACGGATCTGATCGGCCGATTGGGGGATTAGGGCCGATAACGACGGCACCATATTGCCTTATACCGCGAACGCTGCGTTGACGCTGATTCGCCAGCGTGGCTAAATTTCGAGGTTGTCAGAAGGGGCGTTTGCTTTGCCAAGCCTTCCGAAGACGTAAATCCACCACGCATGAACATCGTAGCCAGATTATTTGGTTCGACGCTGGGCAAAAAATACATCATGGCCGTCACCGGGGCGGCGATGGTGCTTTTTGTCACGGCACACATGATCGGGAACCTGCAACTGTTCCTCGGCCCCGAGGCGCTCAACCGCTACGCGCACTTTTTGCAGAGCAACATCGAACTGCTCTGGCCCGCGCGTCTGGGCCTGCTGGCCATGGTCGCACTGCACGTCTGGGCCGCGTTGACCTTGAGCCTCGAAAACAAGGCCGCGCGGCCGGTTGAATACGGCCACGGCAAAAGCCCGTTCGGCTCCACCCTGGCCTCGCGCACGATGCTCGGCGGCGGCGCGGTCATCGCGTTGTTCATCGTGTTTCATCTGCTGCACTACACGGTCTGCGCCAAGGCGGTGAACTTTACCGGGATCGATTTCACGCAACTGCACGACGCCGAGGGACGCCACGACGTGTATGCAATGGTCGTTTACGGCTTCGGCGTCTGGTATGTGGCGGCGTTTTACATTTTCGCCGTCGGCTGTCTGGCCGTGCATCTGAGTCACGGCATCGGCGCGATGTTCCAGTCGCTCGGCTGGCGCAACCACGCCTGGTGGCCGGTGATCAGCCAGGCTGCCAAAATCTGGGCCGTGGTGCTGTTTCTCGGCTACGCGGTCGTGCCGGGCGCGGTGCTGGCGGGTTACGGCAAAAGCTACGTGAATGGACTGACGCCGCTGGCGTGCTGCCTGCCGGCGTCCGTAGCCGCCCCAGCCGGGCAACCGTCCGACACCCCGGCGGCCACCAACGCGCCGGCCGCTACTTCCGAGGAGGCGAAATAACATGGCCACGCTGAATTCCAACACCCCGTCCGGCCCGCTCGCGCAAAAGTGGGAAAAACACAAGTTCGCCACCAAGCTCATCAACCCGGCGAACAAGCGGAAATACAAGGTCATCGTCGTGGGTGCCGGCCTTGGTGGCGCATCCGCTGCCGCCACGCTGGCCGAACTCGGCTACGACGTGCACAACTTTGTGTTCCACGATTCGCCCCGGCGCGCCCACTCGGTCGCGGCGCAGGGCGGCATCAACGCGGCGAAGAATTACCAGAGCGACGGCGACTCGGTGTATCGCCTGTTTTACGACACCATCAAGGGCGGTGACTTCCGTTCGCGTGAAGCCAACGTGCACCGGCTCGCCGAAGTGTCGGTCAACATCATTGACCAGTGCGTCGCGCAGGGCGTGCCGTTTGCCCGCGAATACGGCGGCCTGCTCGACAACCGCTCCTTCGGCGGCGCGCAGGTTTCCCGCACGTTCTACGCGCGCGGCCAGACCGGCCAGCAATTGCTGCTCGGCGCGTATTCGGCGTTGAACAAGATGATCGCCGCTGGTGGCGTGAAGTCTTACACGCATTCCGAAATGCTCGACCTCGTCGTGGTGGACGGCCACGCGAAGGGCATCATCGTTCGCAACCTCCAAACCGGCGAAATCACGCGGCACAACGCCGACGCGGTCGTGCTGGCGACGGGCGGTTATGGCAACGTGTTCAACCTCGCCACCTACGCGCGCGGCTCGAACGCGACTGCGATCTGGCGCGCCTACAAGCGCGGCGCGTGCTTCGGCAACCCGTGCTACACGCAGATTCACCCGACGTGCATCCCCGTCAGCGGCGATTACCAGTCGAAGCTCACGCTGATGAGCGAGTCGCTCCGCAACGACGGCCGCATCTGGGTGCCCAAGCGCAAGGAAGACTGCCAGAAGAACCCGGCGGACATTCCCGAGACGGACCGCGATTACTATCTCGAACGCATGTATGCGGCGTTTGGCAACCTCGCGCCCCGCGACATCGCGAGCCGCGCGGCCAAGCTGGTGTGCGACGAAGGCCGCGGCGTCGGTCAGACCGGGCTGGGCGTGTATCTCGACTTCGCCGATTCGATCAAGCGTCTCGGCGAGGACAAGGTCCGCGAGCGTTATGGCAACCTGTTCGCGATGTATCACGAAATTACCAACGAGGACGCCTATAAAACGCCGATGCGCATCTATCCGGCGGTGCACTACACGATGGGCGGCCTGTGGGTGGATTACAACTTGATGAGCAATCTGCCCGGCCTGTTCGTGCTCGGTGAGGCGAACTTCTCCGACCACGGCGCCAACCGGCTCGGCGCCAGCGCGCTGATGCAGGGCTTGAGCGACGGTTATTTCGTCTTGCCCGCGACCATCTCCGGTTATCTTGCGACGCAAAGCCCGGGCAAGCGTCCGGCGACGGACGATGGTTTCTTCAAGGAAGCCGAGGAGAACGTCCGCAACATCACCAAACGCCTGCTGGGCAACAAAGGCCGGCGCACGCCCGACAGCTTCCACAAACAGCTCGGCAAACTCATGTGGGAATATTGCGGCATGGCCCGCAACAAGGCCGGACTCGAAAAGGGCATCAAGTTGATCGCCGAACTGCGTGCAGAGTATTGGCAGGACGTCAAGGTGGCCGGCGAAGAAGGCGAATGGAACCAGTCCCTCGAAAAGGCCGGGCGTGTGGCCGATTTCCTCGAACTGGGCGAACTTATGTGCCGCGACGCGTTGCACCGCGAGGAAAGCTGCGGCGGCCATTTCCGCGAGGAATATCAATACACCCAGGCCGATCCCGAAGTGAAGCAAGGTCTCGTCAACCCCGGCGACGTGAAGCGCCGCGACGATCAGTTCGCCTACGTGGCCGGCTGGGAATACGCCGGTTCACCCGACAAGGCGCCGATTCTGAACAAGGAACCGCTCGTGTATGAGGAGGTTCACATGAGCACGCGGAGCTATAAATGATGTAGAACTTGAGGTCACAATTTGTGACTTCAAGTTTGCTGATGTTAAACACCCATGAGCGAAGCCAACCTCATCCCCGCCGGGCGCATTGAGCGCCGGATTCTGCTCCTGCGCGGGCAGAAGGTGATGTTGGATTTCGAGTTGGCTGAACTTTATGGCGTCGAAACACGCACATTGAACCAGGCGGTCCAGCGCAATAAAGAGCGGTTCCCCGAGGATTTCATGTTTCAGCTCTCCGACCAGGAAGTTGCAACAGTTTTGAAATCACAGATTGTGATTTCAAACGCCGAAACCCCCGAAATTCCCAAACAAAAGCCACGGAACTTGAAATCACAATTTGTGATTTCAAGTTTGGGCCACGGCGGACGGCGCAAGCCATACTTTGCCTTCACCGAACAGGGCGTCGCCATGCTTTCGAGCGTCCTGCGCAGCCCGCGCGCGGTGCTGGTCAACATCGCCATCATGCGGACGTTCGTTCAGCTCCGGCAAATGCTGGCGTCGAGCGCGGAGATGTCCGGCAAGCTCGCGGCGTTGGAGGCGAAGTATGACAAGCAGTTCAAGGTGGTGTTCGACGCCATCCGCGAACTGATGAGTGACAAGGAAGCGTCGAAACCGAAGCGTGAAATCGGCTTTCACACCGCGATGCCCCGATCTGGCAAGGTCAATGGCCGGGTAAAGGCACGCAAATCGTAAATCAAAAATCGTAAATCACAAATTTCCTATGAAGGTTAAGTTGAAAGTCTGGCGGCAGAAGAACCGGAACACGCCCGGTCAGTTCAAAACCTACGAGACGCCCGAGCTGAACGAAAACATGTCGTTCCTGGAGATGCTCGATGTGGTTAATGAGGAACTAGCCAACAAGGGCGAGGAGCCGATTGCGTTCGACCACGACTGCCGTGAAGGCATCTGCGGCACCTGCTCGCTGGTCATTGACGGCAAACCACACGGACCGCACAAGGGCGTGGCGACCTGTCAGACTTACATGCGCAGCTTCAGGGACGGCGACGTCATCTGCGTCGAGCCGTTCCGCGCGAAGGCGTTTCCGCTCATCATGGATCTCGTCGTGGACCGCAAGGCCTTTGACCGCATCCAGCACGCGGGCGGCTTCATCAGCGTCCGCACCGGCGCTGCGCCGGACGCGAACTCGATTCCCGTGCCGAAGGAAAATGCCGACCTTGCCATGGATGCGGCGCAATGCATCGGCTGCGGCGCTTGTGTGGCCGCGTGCAAGAACGCCAGCGCGATGCTGTTCGTCGCCGCGAAGGTTTCCCACCTTGGTTTGATGCCCCAAGGCCAGCCCGAGCGTTACAAGCGCGTCAAGGCGATGGTCGAGCAGATGGACAGGGAAGGCTTTGGCGCCTGCACGGTGACCGGCAGTTGCGAAGCCGTGTGCCCGAAGGAAATCAGCCTCGACTTCATCGCCCGCATGAACCGCGATTACGGCGTTGCCCTGCTCAAGGGCGATCCCAAGGCAATCGCTGGCGGTGGCGCTGGCTGATTTCATTTTCCAATCAACTTTCACGGCCCGTCACCGGCGACTGACTGGTGCCGGGCTTTCCGTTTTTACGGCTGAGGTCAGGCATCTCTACATCTGTAAAGATTCTGCTTGTCATCTTTACAGTTGTAGAGATAGGCTCCCTGCATTGACGCAAAAATGCCATGCCCCAAGCACCCGTTGAACTCACCGAGGCTGAATGGGCGGTGATCAAAGCCGTCTGGGAAACTGAACCCTGCACCGCTCCTGCCATTCAGGAAAGGCTTCACCCACAGACGGCCTGGACCTATTCCACCGTGCGCACGCTCATGGACCGCATGGTTGGCAAGGGGCTGCTGACGGCGGTCAAGGAACGGCACGTCACACTTTACCGTTCCGCTGTGACGCGCGCCCAGGCGCAAAGGGGAGAACTGCTCTACGCCCTGAAGCACGCGTTCAACGGTGCGCTGGCTCCGATGGTTCAGTGCCTGCTCGAAACCGGGGATGTTTCACGGGACGAACTCGACAAGCTCAAACAACTCATTGCCGAGCACGAAAAGACGCGCGGCAAAACCGGAAAGAAATCATGAATACCCTGTTGCAATGGCTGACTGCACCCGGCTGGGTGCTGGTGGTGAAGGCCTTGTTGCACTCGTTGTGGGAGGGCGCACTGGTGGCGCTGGTGCTGGCGATTGTGTTGCGGCGGGTGGGCAACCCGGCGGTTCGTTATCGGTTGGCGCTGGCGGGAATGGTTGTCGTTGTCGGGGCGACCTTGGTGACATGGGGGATATTAAACTCGCCTCGATCGTCCCAACTCGGCGCCGCCCCAGCAGGGGCTGCCGACGCGCCCGTTATCGGGAGCGCGGGGCCGGTTAAAACCATTGTGGTGGTTGCGGTGCAGACTTCGCCGCCACCCTCACTCCAATGGACCACGTGGCTGGCGCTGGCTTGGGTGGTGGGCGCGAGCGTGATGCTGGGCCGGGCGAGTGTAAAGGTGGCAGGTGCAGAACAGTTGCGTCGCGCCAGCCGACCGCTCCAGGACGAAGTTGTCGACGCCCTCATTCGCGAGGTTAAGGCCGCAGTGAACCTGACCCGGCGGGTCCGTGTGGCGGTGACCGACCGCCTCACTTCGCCGGCAGTGGTGGGGGTGCTGGAGCCGACGCTGATTCTGCCGCTGGCGTTGATTACCACGTTTTCACCGGAACAACTGCGCTTCATCCTGCTGCACGAACTGGCGCACATCCGGCGCGGCGATTATCTGACGAACCTGTTCCAGTTGTTTGCCGAGGCGCTGTTCTTCTTCAATCCGGCCGTCTGGTGGCTCAGTCACCAAGTCCGCCGCGAACGCGAAGCCTGTTGTGACGCCCTCGCCATCGAACTCAGCGGCGCGCCGGCCGATTACGCGCGCACGCTGGTCAGCGTGGCGGAAACCATGTTGAACCCGGTGCTGGTGGCCGCGCCCGCGTTCGGAAATGAGCGCGAGCCGTCGTCGCTGGCAGACCGGGTGCATCGGGCCATGGTGCCCGGCTATCGACCTTCATTGCGTCTCACGTGGCGGGCGATGCTCACGGCACTCGTGCTGGGTGTTGGATTGTTGGGACTGCTCGCGATGGGGGCGCGAGAGACAGTGGCCGCCACCACTTCATTGCTCGGCACGAATCAACTCACGGAAGCGACGGGATCCGATACGGCGCAGCGACCTGAACGAGCTACAGATTCACAGCCCCTCCGAGCACACACAGACCGGCAGAACATCTTTGGGAAATTGAAAAATATCCGGTTGCCGCGGGTGGAATTTGACGGTGTGTCCTTGGCCAAGGTGATCCGCTTCTTGAATGAGACGACCCGGCAAAGCGATCCGGCTGGGCAAGGCGTGAAGTTCACCTTGGCGGAAGGGGCAAAACCAGCCGCCGGCGCCAGGGTGGATCCCGCCACGGGGCTTCCGCTTGAACAGCCGGGCGGCGGCGCCATTGATCCGACCACGGGTCTGCCCTCAACGTCCGGCATGGCCGGCGGTTCATCGCCGGGCTCGGCAGTTATCACGGTCACGCCTGCCCGAAATGACATTTCTTTGCAGGCCGCGCTGGACGCAATCGTGCGCGGATCGTCGGTGCCGATCAAATACTCGATTCTGGAGGATGGCGTGTGCTTTTCGGCTGCCGCGGCCAAGGGCGCACCGCAGCTTTACGTCCGCACCTTCAAGGTGGACACAAATGCGCTCGCGCTGGCGCTGGGACGCGTCGGACCGGAGGCAAAGGTGAATCCGTCCGTTGCGTTGCATGAACTTTTCAGCAAGCTCGGCGTCGATTTCCAGCCCCCGAAAACATTGTTTTACAACGAACGTCAGGGGCTGGTCATCGTTCGGGCGACGCAGGCGGACCTCGACATCATTGAGCAGGTCGCTCAATTGCTGAATCAGACGCCGCCGCAGGTGAACATCCGGGCCAGGTTTGTGGAGGTGCCGGAAGATGTGTGGGCCAGACGCGGGCTTGGATTTCTCGCCACAAGTAATCGGGTTGCTTCATTTACCGCTGTCATACTGCCAAAGCAGGCTGTGGAATTATTGGAACTATTGGACCGGGAAAATGGAGTCAGAAATCTTTCGTCTCCCTCCATAACCACATTGAGTGGCCGGCAGGCACAACTTGCGATGGGCACTTTTGGAATTGCCGCAGCCCGTATCAATCCAATGGCTTTGACGCCGCCCGGCATTCTGATCACGAACGGAAACGATTTGTCGCTTTATCTGACTGATACGAACTCGATTAAAGACGGCCTGACGCTTGATGTCATTCCGTCGGTCAGCGCGGATGGGCAAACCATTGAACTGGCAACCACCACAACTTTTAATTCATTTATTGGTTACGATGAGCCGACCAACTTCGTCACCATCTACACCAATGGCATAGCTGGAAAGCTTGGCGTTCCGCTGCCGAACCAACTGAAAAATCAGATCAAATCAACTGCTGTCGTTGCAGATGGCCAGACAATGGTGCTTGGCGGCGCCTTATCGGCAGAAGACCACACGGCAAGTAAAGTTAAACGGACGGGAAAAATGCAGCTGCTCGTCTTTGTCACCCCCACCATTATTGACCCGGCGGGCAATCGGGTTCACCCGGACAAATAGGCGTTTTCGTCATTCGCCTGATGCTTAGCGGAGGGCCGGGGTGTCGGCCGTGATTGCGACACGCTGGCGCGGGGGAAAAATCCGCCACACGCCGGCGAGCAGGCTGCCGATGACGGAGTGAAACACCGCTGAGATGGCGCACGGGGTTGCGGTGGCGGGCAGGGACGCGAAACTCGACTTGGCGAGCACGGCGCCAAGCCCGGAATTCTGCATGCCAACTTCGATGGCGACCGTGCGCCGGATGGTTTCCTCGTAACCGAACACCCACGCGAAGCCCCAGCCCAGCGCAAAGCCCAGGGCGTGCAGGAGAAAGACGGCCAGCAGCAGGCGGCCGCCCGATTCATGGATGTTGCCCGCCTGCTGGCCAATGATGCTGGCACAAATCAGCGTGATGAAGATCACGCTGACCAGTGGCGCCGCCGGCAATCCGAAACGCACCACGCGCGGGGCGAATTGATTGAGCGCCAGCCCGAGGAGCAGCGGCGCCAGGACCACCTTGACCGTGTCGAGCAGCAGGCCCAGTGCATCCACGTGCACGTAGGCGCTGGCCAGCAGCTTGGTGAGCAATGGCGTCATCACGACGGCGGCGAAGGTTGAGCACATGGTCATCAGCACCGACAGCGGCAGATTGGCGCGCGCCAGGTAGGTCACCACGTTGGAGGCGGTGCCGCCGGGACAGCACGCCACGAGAATCAGGCCGACGGCGAGCGGTGTCTCCAGCTTGAGCAGGTGCGCCAGGCTCCAGCCGAGGAAGGGCATGATGAGGTATTGCGCGAAGAACCGGGTGGCCACGGCGCGGGGCAGGGTCAGCACGCGGCGAAAGTCGGCCACCTTCAGCGTCACGCCCATGCCAAGCATGATCATGGCGAGGCCCCACGGAATCCACTGCTTGTCAAACCAGGTGAAGAGCGCGGGGCGAAACAGCGCCGCGATGCAGGCGAGCAAAACCCAGAGTGGAAAACAATTCGTGAAAAGAGTGAGGACGCGCGTCATGTCGCTTCGTCACATCTCCTCGGGCGACATGCCGATGCCCACGATGCTGCACGCCTGGATGACGTTCAAACCGAGGCGTTCGGCTTCGGCCAGCACGGCGTCCGATTCCGTTCCCGGATTGAGCCAGAATTCATCGCAGCCCTTCGCGGCAATCGCCGGCAGCACTTTCAACAACACCGGCGGCGGGAGATACACGCTGATCAGGTTCGGTCGCCCCGGGACATCGGCGATGCTGGCGAACGCCGGCAGTCCCTCGATTTGCGCCTCTTTCGGGTTCACCGGATACACGGCGTAACCCTGCTGCACGAAGGCGCGCACGGCCTTGTTGCCGAACTTCGCGCGGTCGGCGGAGGCGCCAATGATGGCGATGGACTTCATGGGCGGCTAATCGCGGTTGGCCGCCACGCCGCTTTCGAGGATGCCGTTGGCAATCCGCGCCGCTGCCAGCTGCTCGATCATCGTGGCGATGTCCTCCGGGCTTTCCTCGACGGAAAACAACAGGCCGCCGCTCAAATGCACCGTGGTCGTCCGCGACTCGGTTTCGATGTAGTTGATGTGTTCGCTGTTCAGCAGGATTTCCCCGCCCTTGTTGATGCGATTGAGTTTGATGAGTGGCATAAGCGAATTTGGCTCAGTTGACCGGATTTTTCCAGACGTAGCGGAACATCAGCACGCGCAGGGCCGCGGCCAGCGGAATGGCCAGCACCCCGCCCAGCAGGCCGCCCAGCAGCGTCGTCCCGGCCATTACCGCGATGATGATGGCCAGCGGGTGGAGCCGCATGCGGTCCCCCATGATTTTCGGCTGGATGACGAAACCTTCCAGGGTCTGCACGATGGCGAAGACGGCAAGCACGAGCAGCGGATGCAGCAGGTCGCCATATTGCACGAACGCAAGCACCAGCGCGCTGCTGACGACGACGAACGCGCCGATGAACGGGATCATCGTCAGAAACACGGCGACGAAGCCGATCAAAAAGGCGTAGCTCAAACCGATGGCCAGGAAACCGATCGTGTAAAGCACCGCGTCGCACAACGCCACCAGCACCTGGCCGCGGAAGAACGCAATCAACTGGTCGTTGATGGCGCGAATGACGAACGTGACCTCGTCCTTCAGGCTGGAATCCCGCAAGGGCAAGTAGGTGGTCCAGTTGGCCACGATGCCGCGCTTCTCCAGCAGGAAATAGAACGCGTAAACCGGGATCAACGCGAGGCCGGCGAAAATGCCAAAGAGCGAAAGCGCCTTGCCGAACTGATTGCCCAGCCACGCGCCGATGCTGGGCAGCGCCGAGGTCAGCACCTTTGACACGGAGGCCAGCGTGTTTTTATCCCACGCCGGCGGTGTGGGTTCGCCGGATGGTTCGCCGTCGGCCGGCTTGGGCAGCAGCATCGGCAGCAGGCGTTTCACCAGCGGGGGTGGATCGTGGGCAAATTTTTCGAGGCGTTCCTGCAACTGGCCGCTCATCTCGTGGGCTTTGCCGGCGAGCTGGGTGGTTTCCACCACCACCCGCGGCGCCACGCTGGCCAGCACGCCAAGGAGCAGTCCCGCCGCCACAAAGAACACCAGCACGATGGCGCGGGTGCGGGGAATCCGCCGGTGCTCCAGCCAGTCCACGACCGGATCAAGCAGGTAAGCCAGAACGCCCGCCACGGCCAGCGGCCACAACACCGGCGCGAGCAGGCCCAACGCCTGGCCCAGTCCCCACACGGCCCCGACGATCACGCCCACCAACGCCGCCAGCGCCAGCGCGGACAACGCGAGCCATGCCAGTCGCCGCTGGCCTTCGGAGGGAATCGGAGCGCTCATGGTTTTGGGTGCGGGAATCCGCCCGGGTTCAACCTTGGCCCAGGCGTCTGGCCTTTTCCGTGGCGGCGCGCACCGCGTTCATGACGGCGCCGCGCAAATTGCCTTTCTCCAGTTCGTGAATGCCCTCGATGGTGGTTCCGCCGGGGCTGGCGACGGCGTCCTTGAGCACGCCCGGATGTTCGCCGGTTTCCAACACCATTCGGGCCGCGCCGAGCACGGTCTGCGCCGCCAGCCGGGTGGCCAGTTCGCGCGGCAGACCGGAGGCCACGCCGCCGTCGCTCAAGGCTTCGATGAACTGGTAAACATACGCCGGGCCGCTGCCGCTCAGGCCGGTCACCGCATCGAGGAGCGATTCCTTCAACTCCGCCGCCACGCCCACGGCGGACATCAGCCGCTGGGCGAGGACGGCATCCGCAGCCGTGGCGGCCTGGCCGCGCGCGAACGCGGATGCCGAGGCGCCGACCAGGGCCGGCGTGTTGGGCATGACGCGGATCACGCGGGCCTGCGCGGGCAGGGCGGCTTCCAGCTTGTGCAACGGCACGCCGGCGGCGATGGAAATCAACAAATGCCGGCGGGTAAACAACGGGTGAATCTCCCCAAGCACTTCGGCGGCCTGTTGCGGCTTGACGGCAAGAATGAGGACGGACGCGGCGCGCAGCACGTCGGCATTGTGAGGGCAGATTTTGGCGCCCGTGGCGGCGCCAAAGGCCTTGCGGGCGGCCGGCATCACATCGCTGGCGAACACCTGGCCTGGCCGCACCAGTCCGGCCCTGATGAATCCCTGCGCCAGCGCGGTCGCCATGCGGCCGGCGCCGAGAAAACCGATGGTCAATTTGGCTGCCATGGTGCCTATGTAGCACGCACCCGCGGTGCGCGGAAGGCAAAACGGCGCGAACCGCGCTTGTTTTGGCACTGGCTTTCACGGAACGCCTGTGCTTTTTTCAGGACGGAACCCATTAACAACCACGAATGAAAACCATCTTCGACCTCCACCCCAAACTCTTCATTGGTGTCGTTCATCTCAAGCCGCTTCCCGGTTCGCCCCGCTGGCATGGAACCATTGAAAATGTCATCAACAACGCCGTCGTGGATGCCACCGCGTATGACCGCGGCGGTGCGCACGCGCTGTTCATCGAGAACTTCGGCGATGCACCGTTTGCCAAGGGACAGGTCGGACCGGAAACCATCGCCACGATGGCAGTTGTGGCCCGGGCCATCCGCGAGCACACCAAGCTGCCGATCGGGTTCAATGTGCTGCGTAACGATGCCCGCGCCGCGCTCGCGCTTTGCGCCGCCACCGGCGGCAGCTTCATCCGTGTGAATGTCCATTCGGGCGCGATGATCACGGACCAGGGCATTATCGAGGGCGATGCGTATCATACGCTGCGCTACCGCCAGCAGATTTGTCCGCACGTGCAGATCCTGGCCGACGTGCACGTGAAGCACGCGGAACCGCTGGGGGAAGCAGGCATCGGGGACACGGCGCGTGAAACCATCGAGCGTGGCCTGGCCGACGCCGTGATTGTCTCCGGGATTGGCACCGGTTTTGCCACGGACTTCGGGGACGTGGAACTTACGCGTCGTGCCCTGCCGCACGGCCGCATCCTGATCGGCAGCGGCGTGAACACCCACAACTGCGCGGAATACCTGCGGCACGCCGACGGTTTCATCGTCGGCAGCTCCCTCAAGTTCAACGGACGCCTCTCGGCGCACGTCGATCAGAAGCGCGTGGCGGCCCTGGCCAAGATCGTGGGGCGCTGAACGCCGCGCGGCTCAGGCGGCGATGGCAGATGGGCGGTTGAGGCGGTTTAGCAACTGTTGCAACCCCGCCTGTTGCGTTTTGAGGACGCGCTTAAACTCGGCCCGGTCCGTGTGGAGGATTTCCAATTCCAAATCGCGGACCCGTCGCTCCAGCGTTTGTGTCAGGAGCCGCTGCTCCTCACTTGTTAATTCCAACTGGCACATGGTTGCCTTTCCCGGTGGCGCTGTTTTGGCCGGCCGGTCCGGACCCCTTGCCCGGCCCCATTCCGGCCACACCAATCTACGCCGGTTTCGCCCGAAACCAAACCGGGCCGGCTGCTCAATCGAAATCCGAACAGCTCATGAAGTAATGACAGCGGGGGCAGCGCAGTTTGCACTTTTCGTTGTGCAGTTCGTGACCGCACCGTGGACACCAGCGCCAGTATTCGCCGTTTTGATCGGCGCCGGCCGGGCAGGCGTCCGGCCCTTCGCGGGCCGGCTGCGAATCAGGGGTT